>CAZQDI010000018.1:0-38457 GCA_964591785.1 uncultured Roseivirgaceae bacterium | reverse complement strand
AATCGGTCAGTCAAATACTGTAAGAGAAGGTGGTGATGTTACTTTAGTGTCATTTGGAAAAATGATGAAAGTGGCCAACGGTGCTGCGGGGGAATTAGCAAAGGAGGGTACTGAGGCAGAGGTAATTGACCTTAGGAGTGTACGACCCATCGACTATCACTCCATTGTTGAATCCGTCAAGAAAACCAATCGCTTGGTGATCGTGGAAGAGGCTTGGCCGCTCGCATCGATATCTTCTGAGATCAGTCATCATGTTCAGCGCAATGCCTTTGATTATTTAGACGCTCCAATACACCGGATCACCAACAAAGACGTTTCATTGCCCTATGCTCCAACGCTGATCGAAGAAGTATTGCCCAACATTGCCAGAACAGTGGAAGCTGTGAAGGCTGTGACGTACCAACTATGAGTTTAGAATGGTTTTAGTTGAGGTTTTTTAACCATTAATTTTACCCGTAGCCCCGCTCACCATGCGCATCAGTCAACTAGCACGAAAATTTGATCTTTCTGTTCAGGAGCTCTCCGCCTTTCTTAAGACCCTTGAGCCTGAGTTAAAATCGGTGCACCCTAATGCCAAACTTGATCAGAACAGCATTGACCAGGTCATTAAGCATTTTGATTTAGTCCAAGAAGACCTTGAAGGTGATTCTAATGAGGAATCTGCCGATGAAATCGCACCCGAAATAACTCCTTCAGAGAATATCATTGAAGAAGAAGAAAATGATCACGATGAGGTTTCTTTTGAGGAAGAGCTCATGGGTGCAGATGCAGGTGCCACCGATCAGCTTATTAAACCAGAGTTTGAAGAGTCGAGGGTCGAGGAGATACAATCCCATGAGGAGGAGAACCTTGAATCAAGCGCTGTCCCATCAGAGGACGAAGTGATCTTATCGGACGAGTTGCTTGCGATGATAGATTCTGAGGATGCTCCGGCTGATGTGGACAAAATAAAGCTGATCAAGGCTCCCAAAAAGAAATTATCCGGGTTGACGGTCATCGACAAAATAGAGATACCGGAAGATCCCCGTAAAGCCAAGGAAGCGGAGGAAACGAAGGTCTCAAGATTTACTCCTGAAGAAAAAGCGGAAAGGGCAAGAAAAAGAGAAGAGTATAAAGAAAAGCGGAGACTGGAAGCCAAAGAAAAAAAAGAAGCTTACGAGGCCAGGAAAGCAAAGAGGATTCAAGATCAAGAAGCAAAACGATTAAAAGCAATTAAGCAAAAGCATTACCAGCAACAGTTGCATAAGACAGCACCTAATCAAAGTGCTAGAAGAAAAGAAAAGAAGGCAGTCGAATCCAGTATGCAGACTCAAGTTGAACCACCAGCCAAAAAGCCCAGAACTCTTATAGGCAAATTTTGGAGGTGGCTTAATACCTAAGCAAAACAGCTGTTACTTCATCCCTCCGAGCATGTTTGCTAAAGCTTGCTTTCCTCCAGACTTATTCATCATTTTCATCATTTTTCTCATCTGCTCAAATTGCTTAAGCAGTTGATTGACTTCTTGAACCGAGGTGCCGCTACCCTTCGCTATCCGCTGTTTTCTAGGGCCATTGAGTACCTCTGGATTTGTGCGCTCTTTGGGTGTCATTGATTTGATAATTGCTTCAATAGGTTTTAGGGAATCATCATCAATATCTATGTCTTTCATCGCTTTGCCAACACCCGGAATCATCCCGATCAAATCCTTCATACTCCCCATTTTCTTCATTTGTTCCATCTGAGTCAGAAAATCGTCAAACCCAAACTGATTCTTCCGAATTTTCTTATTGATCCTTCGGGCCTCCTCCTCATCATATGCTTGTTGAGCACGCTCTACCAGGCTAACAACATCTCCCATACCAAGAATCCTGTTAGCCATTCTGTCCGGATGAAATAGATCAATGGCATCCATCTTTTCTCCGGTGGAAATGTACTTGATTGGCTTTTGAACCTCTTTGCGGATGGAAAGAGCAGCACCACCTCGCGTATCTCCATCTAGCTTGGTCAATACGACGCCATCAAAATTCAATCGATCATTAAATGTAGCTGCAGTATTAACTGCATCTTGACCCGTCATTGAATCAACCACAAACAGTGTCTCGGCCGGATTCACTGCTTTCTTCAACTCCGAAATCTCATTCATCATTTGCTCATCGACCGCCAGTCGCCCGGCAGTATCCACAATCAATGTCTTCTTGCCATTTTCCTTCGCATATTTGATGGCATTGTTGGCAATTTGGACTGCATTCTTATTCTCAGGCTCTGCGTAAACCTCGACTCCAATCTGCTCACCTAACACTTTAAGCTGATCGATGGCAGCAGGGCGATATATGTCACAAGCAGCTAACAGCACCGTTCTTCCTTGCTTCTTCATCAGGTTAGCCAACTTACCTGAAAACGTCGTTTTTCCAGAACCTTGCAACCCAGAAATTAATACGGTATTTGGATTTCCATCCAGGCTGATGGGGACATTATGTACACCCATCAAATTGGTGAGCTCCTCTGCTACAATCTTGGTTAATAGCTGGCCCGGTGAAACTGAGATGAGAACATCACGGCCCAGCGCTTCATCTTTTATTTTGTCAGTGACTTCCTTGGCCACCTTATAGTTGACATCTGCATCAACCAGGGCCCTACGAATCTCCTTAACCGTACTGGCAATGTTAATTTCAGTAATTTGCCCCTGACCTTTTAAAGTCTTAAAGGCTCTGTCCAGCTTTACACTTAAATTATCAAACATTTCAATTCCTTCGATTCAGAAGCAAAAGTATAAAATGTCGCTCATCACTTGGCCTCTCTGAAACCTTTTGTTGGAATATCAGTATAACAAGTACCTTGCATTACAAAATACATCAACTATGAAAAAGACTAGCCTATTAATTCTTGCATTTGGAATCGCATTGTTTACCCAAGCTCAAAAGGTAAAAGAAAAGGATGTCATTGGCACCTGGAAACTCATCATTGACGTTGAGCAGGAAATGGAGGAAGAAGCTGAAGAGGCAGATAATATGCTGGAAGAGATTTTTATCAAGGCTGTATCAGGCTTTGTGGATGGTATTCTTGATGGAATTGACATTTACTTTGATTTCAGAGAAGATAATGAAGTGAAAATCACTGTCCATGCATATAATGAAAAAGAAACAGAATATGGAAGATGGTTTATCAATAAGAGAGGCTACCTCGAAATTGAAGATATCGACGATGGAGACAATATAACGATCGATGCCGACGATGACGAATGGAAGCTAATCGATGGGATATTAGTAAGCGACGAACACGAAGATGATCGAAACGTCTATATGACCAGGGTCAATTAACGTTTAAGCTTTTCCAACATCAAAGAAGCAATTGATTCATTCGATTGCTTTTTTTATTAGCAGCTCCTTGACAATAATTTCGGCCGCAACTTGACTGCCTCTGATGGATGGATGGAACCCGTCGGCTCCATAATATGCAAAATCACCCGTTTCATCAAAGTGTTGCTTCCATACCTCTCCTACCGGGATCAGCAATGCATCATTCTCTTCAGCCGCAAGTTGATGGTTTTTAATGACAAGGCTAAACGTATGATAATAGCTTCTGGAGGGCCATACCATCAAATAAGCCATCTTGGCACCCGATTGTCTGCATAATCGTGAAATTAACCCCCCGCTTTCCAGAAGTATTTCTTTTCCTTCATCTTGGGATGAAGGCCCTTGCTGAACAATGACATAATCGAACTTACCTGACTGGATGTACTTTTGCAGTTCTCCGTCCGCCCAATGATCTTCAAGTGCATAGTTTGGGTATGCCAGCATTTTCGTCTTGACTTTAATTTCTTGATTTTTGAATGCCAACTCTACCAGTTTTGGTAGATTATTTGTATAGGTCAGACTATTGCCAACAAAGAGCAAATTCAGTGGCCGGACCTGATTTGATTCAGGAATACTAAGAATCAAGAAAAGAAGGAGTAATCGCATGGTACCATGACAACCAACTGCAACTACTCCCTAATGGCCATTTTTACAATTGTGTGCTACTTCTAATGATGTGCCACTTCTATTGAATCAGTTGGAAATTAATAGGTACCATTTTGGAGACGCGTACTGGCACACCTCTTTGCTTCCCCGGATTCCAATTTGGTGCATTGGACAAGACCCTGACCGCCTCTTCATCACACCCTGCTCCTATTCCCTTAATTACCTTGATGTCAGTTAAGCTGCCATCCTTCTCTACCACAAATTGCACAAACACTTTCCCTGTTACACCCAGTCTTGTCGCGGCAGCAGGATATTCTATATTTTTAGAAAGGTAAGCCAGGAAAGCTTTTATGCCGCCTACGGGTTCCGGCTGTTCCTCAACAATACTAAATATTTCATCAACTTCTTCTTCAACAAAGTCCGGCTCAACGGATACAATGACATCTTGCACCTGGGTCTGTTCATTCACTTCCACATCCAGTACCATTTCTACTTCCTCTATTTCTACTGTATTATCTACTTCAACAATATTGAATACTTCTGCTTGTTTTGGAGGTGGTGGTGGCAGTTGCTCACTAATCGGAATGTCGTAGATTTCCTCTGCTCTCACTTCCAATTCACCCAAATCTACAATGGCCTCAACTGGAAATCTCCAGTTGAAAACCAGAATAATCAAGAGAAAAGTAATGGTAAATCCAATATTTCTGTAGAGTGGTAACTTGGCAGCTTCAGATTTCGCGCGTTCCCTTTTTATGTCAATCAATTGCTGATATTGCTCCTGCGAGATTGAGGAACTGCTAGGTTTCGTCTTGGTATCTTTTTTCTTATGGCTGATGTGCATTCCGACATGTTCCATAAGGGAGGGGTTATACAGGGGTCTCATTGCCTTTTCCTTTTTTGTGATGCACCAAGATTCAATTTTTAGAAATCATTTCACATGAGGCTAGTCAAAGCAAATTATGATTTTTGTTAAGTGTAGGTCGTCGACCTGATTTAATAAAGTTCAGTCACTGACATATGTCCTACTTATCTCTAACTGTTCCTTTAAACTTTGAGGCATTCATAATTCAAAACCGTAAAATCATGCTTGAAACACTAGATCAAAACCTGGAGACCTACGGGATTAAAGATGCCGTAGTACATTGGAACCTAACATCAGAGGAACTGCAGAAAATTACACTTGCAAAGGGCATGGGTCGTGAAACTAGTAACGGCACCTTGGCAATAAATACAGGAAAATTCACTGGTCGATCACCAAAAGATCGATTCCTAGTCAAAGATGATTACACCAAAGATCGGGTTTGGTGGGGACGAATAAACAAGCCCATCTCATCAGAGAACTTCGAAAAGCTTCAAGAAGAAATCATCAACTACCTCTCAGGGAAGGAACTGTATGCACGGGATGGCTATGTATGTGCTCACCCTGAGTACCGAATGAACATCAGAACGATTACTGAATACCCTTGGTCCAACCTGTTCATCAACAGCATGTTCCTAAGGCCCAATCACCTTATAGAAGGTGAGCAAAAAGAAGATTGGTTGATCTTATGTGCTCCAGGCTATGAGGCTTCCAACCCAGAACGCTACGGGTTACGACAAGGTAACTTTTCAATTATCAATTTTACCAAAAAAATTGCCCTAGTAGGTGGATCTGCTTACACAGGCGAAATGAAAAAAGGCATCTTCTCCGCGCTAAATCTGATTCTTCCGGTGGAGAGAAATGTACTTCCGATGCATTGTTCTGCTAATGTAGGTGAAGACGGCGAGACTGCCATCTTCTTTGGGTTATCTGGAACTGGCAAGACAACCCTATCAGCAGACCCTGATCGAAGGTTGATCGGCGACGATGAACATGGCTGGACTCCAGACAATGTCATCTTCAACTTTGAAGGTGGCTGCTACGCGAAAGCGATTGATCTGACTGAAGAAAAAGAACCTGACATTTATCGAGCAATTCGTCCGGGGGCTTTACTTGAAAACGTAGTCTTCAAGAAAGGTTCCAACGAGGTCGACTATGCCGACAGTAGTATTACACAAAATACCCGGGTCAGTTATCCTATTGAACATATTGACAATATTCAAACACCCTCTTATGCAGAAAATCCAAGGAACATTTTCTTCTTGACCTGTGACGCCTTTGGAGTCCTGCCACCTGTATCAAAATTGACACCGGGACAAGCTGCATATCACTTCATTTCCGGTTATACGGCTAAGGTTGCAGGTACTGAGGCAGGTATAAATGAGCCAGTACCTTCATTCTCTGCTTGCTTCGGAGAACCTTTTATGCCATTGCATCCTACTAAATATGCAGAAATGCTGAGTACAAAAATGAAAGAATCCGGAGTGAATGTCTGGCTAATCAACACCGGCTGGTCAGGAGGGCCTTATGGCGTAGGTTCCAGAATAAAGTTGAAGTACACCAGGGCCATGATTACTGCAATTCTACAAGGCCAACTAGCAAATGTTGACTTTGAGGAGCACCCTATTTTTGGATTGCATATGCCAAAATATTGTCCAGGAGTGCCATCTGAAATTCTGGACCCAATGAATACATGGTTGCAAAAAGGAGCCTACGTAAGTAAGGCAATTCAATTGGCACACTCTTTCCATATCAACTTTGATAAGTTCATCAATGAAGCAAATGATGAAATAATGCATGGAGCACCGTTAATTGATGCACACCAAATACTGGAAGACCACATCTAATTACCTTTTCCTATCAGCAAAAAAAAGCACCTCACATTGAGGTGCTTTTTTTATGCCTACCAAGCCTAGTATAAATCATATCACTCGGTGACATGGCTCACAGTCCTCTGGACACTAGCAAGTAGCTTTGCTACTGCAAAACCAAAGAAGCATGCGCTATTTCAATTTTCGAAAAGTAAAAGAGGAGTTTCGAAGACTCGAATACCTCAATCGATTAAGTGGTCTTAGATCAAATATTCACTTTCGATTCATTCTCTGGACTTTGATTTCATTTGGGATTGCTTTTCTGGTTGGATTCGCATTGTGGGACAGTGAAATGCCGCGTCAAGCAGTGCTCATGTCTTCCATTTTTGTACTAGCAGGACTGTTATGGGTTACGGAAGCACTACCACTTTTTGCAACCGCCCTGGTGATCATAAGCCTTGAGATCATCCTCATCTCCAACCCAGGAGAATGGGTCGGTCTTGGTAATCAAAATGGCCCCAATCCTGACTACAGGATTTTCTTAAATCCTTTAGCCGACCCAGTAATTATTCTATTTTTGGGCGGATTCATTTTAGCCCAAGCATCTGTCAAAGAAGGGATTGATAAAGCTCTCGCCAGTAATATTTTGAAGATGTTTGGGAATAAGCCTCGAACTGTAATGTTGGGGTTGATGGTCATCACCAGTATCTTTTCTATGTGGATGAGCAATACCGCTACGACGGCAATGATGATTACGCTCACAGTTCCGCTGATGGCTCAAATACCCTCATATGACCCATTTAGAAAAGGGCTGGTCCTTTGCATCCCCTTTGCTGCTAACATAGGGGGATTGGGAACTCCGATCGCATCTCCTCCTAATGCAGTTGCGATGGGCTTTCTAAAGAATGTAGGTATTGATATCAGTTTTCTGGAATGGATGATGGTTGCATTGCCACTTGTGATCGTAATGCTACTGTTTAGTTGGCTATTGTTGTGGGTTCTCTACAAGCCAAAAGACACATTCATCTTGAGCAGTGAGCACCACCAAATCGATTCGCGAGGTGTTTATGTGATGGTCATTTTCTCCTTGACCATTCTTCTTTGGCTTGCTGATACCTGGCACGGATTACCTACGGCAGTGGTTGCTCTCGTTCCGGTCGTTGGTTTTACAACCACTGGAATCATACGAAGAAGTGATATTAACGCCTTGGAGTGGCACATATTGATCTTGATTGCTGGGGGGATAGCGCTAGGATTGGGGCTCAATCTTACAGGACTTGATCTAATCATTGTAGACTTGATCCCGAAAGAGAGCCGTTTCATTTTCCCAATTCTTATTGTTGCAACCGTACTGTTGAGCACATTCATGTCCAACACGGCTGCCTCCAATTTACTGATACCATTGGGAGTCAGTTTCGCTATTGGCCTTAAAGATGACCAGCTTGCAATGGAAATTGGACTAGGAGTTGCCCTGGCCGCTTCGATGGCGATGTCTCTACCCATCAGCACCCCACCCAATGCAATTGCATATGCCAAAGGAACATTAACATCCAAGGATTTTGCAAAGGCTGGCGTTATCGTTGGAATGTTGGCAGTCGTGCTGATTTTAGTGAGCAGGTGGCTAGTCTTTCACTGATCAGTAAGGAACAATTAGAATACCGCTCATTTTGAATGGCTGATATCTCTTTCGGTAAAACTCTTATTCCAAGATGGACTTTAAGTCAGCTGGCGAATAATTGATCGACTTCAAAGTTTTATGGTCTCCTTTTCGATAGACAAGCCACTTTCCATCCCGTTCTTTGTAGTAGGCCTCCGTTCCTTTCTCATTTTGGTAATGCTCAACTGTTTTGATCGCTTCAGCCTCACTTTTGCAGGCTTTACTCATGTTTGATCGCTGTACCTCTTCAAAGAGTGTCTTAAATTGTTCTCCCAGTCCAAACTCCAGTACCGCTCCGGATAATACGTATTGAATATCACAAAGCGCATCTGCCACTTCAACCAGGTCATCATTTTCAATTGCTTCTTTTAATTCATCAAGCTCTTCTGCAATCAACGAAACCCGAAGTTTGCATCGATCCTCAGAAGGAATCTGAGGTGTATCAAGAATAGGATGCTGAAAAGTTTTATGAAACTCTCCAACCTGGTTAAGCGGATCTATTTTATCCATTGCGTTCGTTTTTTATGGCTTTAGTTAAAAAAAAGACAAACCCACCGACAACGATAGTGAGTATAAGGATCATACTTAAAATGGCTGAACTACTCATTTCGTACAAATCTTTTATATAGGTATGCATTTAAGAAAACCCCTGCAAGGATCACTGTTCCCCACTGAGTTATTGTGGAAGCATTGCTGTAGGTTCCAAACAAATCCCAGTCTCCATTCTCATTGAACCATTTTGCGCTGTAATCCTGTGAGAGCCACCAATAAATTAGAAAAAACCCCAGCAAGACGTTCGTAAAAACAGCTATTTTGAACATAGAGGTTGGAAACAACATGTCAGAACCGGCATCTATGTGCTCTTCCTTAAATCTTCCCGGATCATTTGCTGCCACTGCAATTAAAATAAACAGCCCAGTCACAATCAATCCAACTCCCCAAACCCAATCTTGGTTAGAGAAAAAGTCCAATGACCAGGCAGATGGAAATCCAATAAGGATGAAGCCTGAGATAACGATCACCCATGTTGTCTTTTTGGAAACCTTCAAATCGGCAACATTCTGTAGAAACAACTCCACCATGGGTAAAAGAGAACTAAATGCCGCTAAGGTCAAAGCAAGAAAAAAAATGACAGACAAAAACTCACCTCCCGGCACATTAGCAAAAAGCATTGGAATAACAGTAAACGTGAGCGCTTGATTCCCCTGCTGCAGGTAGGAAATCGCATCGCTATCAGATGTAGAAAGTGCAAAAACAGCTGGAAGAATCGCCATACCTGCAAGCAATGAAGCGGTATTGTTACCAAACGCTCCAATGAATGTATTTAAGGTTACATCTTCATCATCTCTTGAAAAAGCTGATAGGGTCATCATCAATCCCCAACCTGCGCCCGTGCTCCAGGCCGACTGAGAGAGTGCTTCGATCCAGATGGTCGGGTTACCAAAATGTCCCCAATTAATAGCGAACATGTACTCCAAGCCTCGAATTCCACCCTTCATATTGAGTGCCACAAAAGCAATGATCAGCAGCAAAACAAACAGGCTTGGGATTAACAATTTATTTGCCTTTTCCAATCCATTCTTCACTCCTCGGGCAAGTATGAAAGCAGCAACGAGAATAACAACAATATAGGTAAGCACGGTTGACCAATTCCCATTGGAGATACTTGTCCAAAAATTATGAAGGTATTGTGGGTCGCTAGCCAGGGTCTCCTTGAGCGACTCCCTACTTAGCATGCTTTTAACTGAAAATGAGAAGTATCGAAATGCCCAGGCCGTAACCACCGAATAGTAGAATGCGATTCCAAGTGTGCAGACTGTGATAAAAAATCCCATCCAGGCAAACCTCTTACCGGCAAACTGGGCAAAGGAGCCAATCACTCCGCCCTTATATTTCTTCCCAATAGCAAACTCTGAAAGTAAAAGCGGGATGGACCAGATGAACAAAAACAAAATCCATAGCAGAATAAATGACCCACCATACTGGCCAGCAAGCCTTGGGAAGCGCCACAGATTGCCGGCCCCTATCGCCATTCCTAATGCTGCCAATACAATCCCCCACCTATTACTAAATTGTTCTTTGCTCATAAAAAAGGCACTTTCGCAAAACGAAAGTGCCAAATATATTCAATCTTCTGAGTTCGCTCATCAAAGGCTACTCATCCTTCAAAGTCCTGGCAGGATTTATCAGTGCCGTTGAAACAGTCTTATAGCTTACCGTAATGGCCGCAATGAGGAAGGTAGCGATAAATGCTAGCGCAAATATTTCAACTCCGATGCTGATTCTAAACTGGTAATTCTCCAACCAACTATTGAGCAAGAAATAGGAAAGCGGTGTTGCAATGGCAAATGAAATCACAATAAGAACAACCACTTCCTTTGAAAAGCTTCCAATGATACCGATCACAGAAGCACCCAGTACTTTGCGAATTCCTACCTCTTTAGTCCTATTGGCAGCGATAAAGGCTATCAAACCGTAAAGTCCAAGACAACCAATGACAATAGAGACCAACGAAAATGTATTCATCAATGTGGAGAGGTTCTGTTCTTGTTCATAATTCTGTGCAAGTTCCTGATCATAGAACTCCCAGTCAATCACATATTCAGGATATACTTTCTCCCAAACATCCTCGAGTGAAGTTACTGCATTTCGAACGTCAGAACCTTCAGCAGATTTGACTGCAACTTCATAAAATACGGAAGGAATCTTCAACAAAAAGACGTATTCAATATCATCGCTAAGGTTCTGTGAATGGAAATCCTTCATCACCCCGATAATTTTGAGGTTCATTCCCCATCCTGAAGAAAGCCGTTCACCAACTGCACCTTCATAATTATCCTTGAAGCCCATCAAGTTGGCAACCTTCTGATTAACAATCACATAATTAGCACTATCCGACTTTTGGATATTTCTTCCTGCTAAAATTTCGAGGCCATAAAAGTCCACATAATTTTCATCCACACACTTATAGCTTGCATGATAGTTTTCTTCAGAGTTTAGCGGCGTATAGTTAAAATTAGAATTGCTATTGGAGTTGCCAGTCGGCGAACTTAAGGCATACGTCACGTTCCGGATTTCCGGTCTACTCATCAATTGAGTTCTTAGAAGCTCATTCTTCGTCTCATCTCGCTCTGGGAGATAGGTTTTAATAATGGCCTCTTTTTCAAATCCAAGGTCCTTGGTCAGGAAATAGTCCATTTGTGCAGTGATAATTACGGTGCCAATAATTAGGAATTGAGAAATGGTAAACTGAGTAACCACTAGTGCTTTCCGGATGCTAAGTCCTCCTGAGCTGTTTTTTGCAGTTACTTTGTTCTTTAACGCCATCACCGTATTCATCTTTGACAACAGCACCGATGGATAAAATCCGGATAGAACAGTAACAGTGACTAAAACGAGCAAAAGAAATCCAATCGACTCGTAGCCTGCAAGCAATCCCAACTCCAACTTGGTTCCGATCACTTCCTGAAGTGATTGAAAAAAGAACTCAGCGATCGCCAGAGAAAAGGCTACTGCCACTAACGTAATCATAAAGATTTCCGCAAAAAACTGCACAATAAGTTGAGTTTTATATCCTCCGATGGCCTTTCTAATTCCAATTTCCTTGGAACGATTTGCTGCCTGTGCAGTTGCAAGGTTGACGAAGTTGATACAGGCAGTTACAATCAAGAACAATGCAACAAGTCCTAATGCAATGATCACATCCTTAGTCGTCGAATAGGAATAATTTCCATAGACATCATCATGATGAATTGCTGACAGAGCCTGCGTCTTAAAAAACTTCCTTTTAGACGCCTCTTCTGAATAATACTTGCTGACCAGACCAACAAGTTTTTCATCAAATGCTTGTTGATCAAAATTATCTTCGACGAGTATCCAGGTATTTGTATTTGAACTCACTGAATTCCATTGGGTACCGCCATCGTAGTAGCGGTTGATCTCCTGATGATCCTGACTAACATATTCTAAGTAAAGCTCAAAAGGAAAATTGGTGGATTCAGGTGGATCTTGGATTACTGCTACAATTTTAAAATCGCGAACGGGACCAAGCCCGATTACTTTTCCCATTGCTTGTTCCTCTTCACCTTCTTCCAAATCAAAGAACATTCGAGCGAGAGAGGTAGAAATCACCGCAGTGTTTGGTTCCGTAAGTGCGCTTTCTAGATCGCCTGCCACCGCCTCCAAATCAAACACCTCGAAAAAATCATTTTCTACAAAACATGCTTTTTGTTCAATCACAAACTTTTCTCTATTCACCCCGGTACCCACATCTATTTGCGCCCATCCAAAGTCATGCGTACGGACCACTTTTTTGACCTCGGGAAAATCAAGCTTAAGTGCCGGGCCTAATGGGTGCGGAGTTCCCATGCCATGATCTATGCTGTTCGGCCGAATATTGTCCGTAACAATTCGATAAATCTGATCATAATTGGCATGGTGCTGATCGAAGCTTTGTTCAAAGGAGATGACTTTAAAAATTACAAAAGCACAACCAACCCCAAGGGCAAGGCCCATTATGTTGAGGAGTGCATAAACACGATTCCTGGATAAATTACGGATCGCTGTCTTGAAATAGTTCTTGAGCATGGTCTATGAGTTTCGGTTACCTTGGGTTATGTAAAACCATGCCAGAAGAAGTAAGTCCCTGATTATCAAGCAAAAAATAAAAAACGCGACTTCCCTTTCGGAGAATCGCGCACATTAAATCGTTCAAAAATGGACAGGTTAGTTTTCCTTAGAAACTTTGACTACTTGCCTGTAAATGAAAATCAAGATCCCAATCAAGATCAACAACCCTATGTTCTCGTATACAAATGGAGCTTCGTAACCGGCAAGCTTCTCAAAACCAAATCCGGCAATGGCAATGGCAATAAATATTCCCATCAGCGCTTCTCCAGTAATAAGTCCTGACGCCAACAATAGTCCTGCGTTAGCGGATTTTTCTTTGTTTTTTGATTCTTTCGTTTTGTTAGAAAGCATCCAGGCAAGCACACCACCTATAAAAATTGCAGAATCTAATTCAAAGGGTAGATAAAGTCCAACCGCGACCGCTAGTACAGGCATTCTGAATTCGGAGCCTCTCGACTTAAGGTATTGGTCAATGACAATGATGGCCGCTCCAATTCCAGCACCAATATATACCATATTCCAGGGCAGACCTCCGCCGAAAATTCCCTGTGCCACACTTTGCATCAGTGTCGCTTGTGGTGCAGTCAATGAATCAGGCCGTGCCGCAGTAGGTGCGCCCATTCCATACGCTACTAACAGCGAATTAAGTACTATCGGAATTGCAATTGCACCAGCTACTACACCAACCATCTGCATGATTTGTTGTTTGTAAGGAGTTGCACCCAAGATATGTCCCGCCTTTAAATCCTGCATGTTATCACCGGCAATGGCAGCAGCACAGCAAACAACCGCCCCGATCAAAATCGCTCCGGCAGCACCTGCCAGTTCATTACCGGTACCCATCAAGGTCAGAAGTAGCAATGATGCCGACAAAATAGTTGCAATCGTCACACCCGATATCGGATTATTGGAACTACCAACCAGCCCTGCCATGTAGCCAGCCACGGCTGCAAAAAGAAAACCCGCTATTACCATAATAATGGTCATTGTGATGGTGATAGGGATGTCGCTGATAGCATTCTGATAAATGAAAAAGATCGGAACAACCAGTACTCCAATACCGATCAATACCCACGACATTGGAGTATCCATTTCCGTTCTGATCTGATTTTTCATAGATTCTCCGCCTTTCTTGAAAGCGTCCAGCCCTGCTCTAAAGGCAGTACCCAGAGAGCCTGCCAGGCTCAATAAGGCCCATAGTCCTCCAACCACCATGGCGCCAACACCCAAATATCTGATTTGAGAGTTCCAAATATTTCCTCCAAGCGTGACAGCATCTACCCCTTCTTGCCCGCCATTTATTGCGATATAGGCGGGTATTGCAATAAACCAACTGATGGCACCGCCTAAGAACACGAGAAATGAAATATTAAGTCCTACGATGTATCCAACTGCCACTAACGCTGGAGAGAGGTTCAACCCAAAGTAGGCGTACAGTTTCTCATTGATTAATGTTGCTTTTTGCCACGTTCCTTCCCAGAGATTCAGGGCTGCATCTCCCACTTTAAATACACCACCGATCAGTGAACCCCAAATAAGGAACTTTACTGCCTTTCCTCCTTCTTCGCCTGTTTTCAAGACTTCTGCTGTAGCGACCCCTTCTGGGAATTTAAGATTTTCTTCTACAATCAGTGCCTTCCTTAATGGAATAGTGAACAAGACGCCCAGAACACCGCCGCAAAGCGCAATGGTCACAGTTTCCCAATAATTGAACTCTTCCCAATATCCCATAATCACTAAAGCTGGAATGGTAAAGATTACTCCGGCAGCCAATGACTCGCCCGCCGAGGCAGCTGTCTGGACCAGATTGTTTTCCAGGATGTTCGAATTCTTAAAAACCTTCAAAAGGGCCATAGATATAACAGCAGCCGGAATCGACGCTGAAACTGTAAGGCCTGCAAAAAGTCCAAAATAAGCATTGGCAGCTGATAGGACAATCGAAAGTAGCGCTCCCAGCACAACGGCCTTAACGGTGATTTCGGGTAGACTGGTATTGGAGTCAATGTAAGGTTTTTCCATTGGGTTAAGTTATTGTTTCAGTTTTGTGTGCTAACAAAAATGTTGATTTGAATCCTATTAAACAAAAAAGGGTAGCCTACGCTACCCTTATCATTTTTTACCATTTTCTTCCTATTCGTATTCCTGATCACCACTAGAGGTCACTCCAACCACTTTGTAGCCCCCCCGCTCGATCATTAACCTTTTTTCTGCTGAGCGACTTCCAACTTCCAAATCACCGGATGTAGCTCTGAGGTCAAAACTCAAGTCCGATAGAGCGTTGTCAAAATCAATCTCGATATCACCCGATGTTGCATCAAAGTACGCATTCCCCTTTAGAAGAATATCACGACCATCAATCTCCCCGGAAGTGGTTCTTACCTCCAATGTTCCTTCTCCTCCACGAATCTCTATGTCTCCTGAAGTCGCCTCGATCTCGACTGCTCCATCAAATTTGGAAACCGTAATATCTCCAGAGCTTGCCTGGGTCCGAATTTCGCCTTTAAGATTGTAAAGACTTTGATCCCCGCTGGTAGATTCTATTCTTGAATCTCCGATCAATCCATCGATGTCAATGTCTCCACTGGAAGTCTCTACATCCAGGTTTGATACAACACTTCTCAGTGTGATGTCTCCACTAGAAGCTTCAATCTTGGATTCAGGAGCACGTAAGTTTGCGACATTGATATCACCAGAGGAATTATCAATGTCTAATTTGACTCCATCAGTTATGGTAACGTCAATTCTTGACTTGGTTAGCCTTCGATTGCTCCAATTGTATTTATTCTTGGTTTGAACAACCTTAATGACAAGTGTCGAACCAACAATATCGGTATCAAACCGATAATCACCTTCATCCCCATTACCCTCTATGATTCCCTTAAAAAACACCTTTTCACCGTCTTGCACATAAACATCCACGAATGATCCATCGATTCGAACTTCATCCACATTTTTTGCTTCAAGCTCCGCTTGGGCCATGATCGTCTGAGCTCCCACTTGAGAGGCGATGATCGTAGCAAATAATAACAGGTATCTCTTCATTTTTCCTTTTAAATTAAAGATGTGAAAAAATGGAAATGGTTGCCCTATCCAATTTTAAATTTTTTGATGGCTGCTAGAAGTCGCAATCCTTCTTTCAGGTAGGGATCGTTTTTAAGTTTTTCTGACAATTCATCTTCAGCAGAAACTTCGCTCTCTTCTAATTCTGTATCCAGGTTATTATTATTTTGATCAGCTTGCCTATCCTGTAAATTCAAAGAAACTGACGTTCTTTCTCTATTTTCCTTTGCTTTTTCAATTTCCTCAACAAGCTTCTGCAAGTCTGGATCACTATTAAGATCAGCTAAATACAGGTCACTTAGGTGATCCAAGAGTTCTTCTGAAATATTATTTGTGGGTTGAAAGTTGGCACCTTTTATTTCATCCCAAGGCAAGGCGTTTTCTCGACTGGCCTCACCGAAATCTTCTGCAGAATACAGTGACGGAAATTGAATATCAGGTGCAATCCCGACACGTTGGTTACTACTTCCTGAAACCCGGTAGAACTTGGCAAGGGTCATCTTAACCTGGCCTAAATTAGTTTCCTTCAGAAGGTCCTTGATGGCAACAAGCTCATCTACTTTCTCCTGATTGCCGGCTAGCAAGTTCTGATTGATCGAATAATCCAGATTTCGTACTACCTGTGGCTCCAGTTCCAGAATATTCTGAACGGTCCCTTTTCCAAATGTACTTTCTCCTAAAACCACCCCCCTCCTATAGTCCTGAATTGCTCCCGAAAAGATCTCCGAAGCCGAGGCACTTCCTCTATTTACAAGCACGGCCAGCGGTCCTTCGTAAAAAGTCTCTCCTTTATCCTCATCGTCATACACGTCTGTCCTGCCATTGTAATTTCTTACCTGAACCACAGGACCATCTGGTATAAATAAACCGGTCAGTTCAATTGCCTCCTGAAGTGCACCTCCTCCATTGAACCTTAAATCAATCATAAGCCCATCCATTCCCTGAGTTTCAAGTTCAGAAATGAGCTTTCTCACATCTCTCGTAGTGCTTCGATAGTCTTCTTTTCCTGCTCGCATATCATCAAAGTTCAGGTAAAAACTAGGTACTGTAATCACACCAAGATTATAGGTAGTATTACCCTCTGTGATTGGTATCATTTCGGCTTTAGCCGCTTGATCTTCCAATTTTATCTTATCACGCACAATTCTCAGGGTGTCAGGCATTGCATTGACCCCTTTGCCAGCTTTTAATATCTGTAATCTGACCACTGAGCCTTTGGGACCTCTAATCTTTGAAACCACATCGTCTAGTCTCCAACCAATCACATCCAGAAACTCTCCATCATCACCTTGAGCCACTCCGATAATCTTATCATCTTTATGTATGGCCTTACTCTTGTATGCAGGCCCGCCAGGAATGATTTCCGCAACCTCTGTATAATCCAAGTTTTGGGTCAGCCTCGCACCAATCCCCTCTAACGACAACCCCATTTCAATTTGGAAATTCTCAGCATCTGGTGGAGAAAAATAGTCGGTGTGAGGATCATACGCATTCGTATACGCATTCATGTAACTCTGAAATACATCCTCACTATTGTACTGATAAATGGCTTTTTGAATCCGCTTATATCTTCTGCTCAAACTCTTGTGGATATCATCCCACTCTCTTCCAGCCAATTTGTAACTGAGCGCCTGGTTTTTAATGATCTTCCTCCAAATCTCTTTCTTTTCGGTTTCATTGGCCGGGTATCTGGAATTTTCCCGATCAAAATCATATTGCTCGTCTACTGAGAAGTCAAATCCTGCATCTAAAAGCTCAAAAGCGTAATCAATTCTTTCAAGAGCTCTCTGTCGGTAAATCGTAAACACATCATAGGCAAATTGCAGTTCTCCATTTGGAATTTGATTATCAAGCTCAAAACGCTGATTTTCAAATTTCTCAATATCAGAAACGTAGAAGTCGGCCTTATTCGGATCCAGCGATTCGAAATAGCGATTAAATATTACTGATGAAATGGAATCAGAAAGTGTCAACTTCCTATAGTGGAGACTCTTGAGCAAGTTGGTGATCACATATGCCTCGCTGGGATGCTCTTCCTTCGGAGATAAGCTCTTTAGTGTGTCGTTCTTAAAAAGACCTTGAATTTCGGAGCCATATTCCGAAGATATTCCAAATGATGTGAGAATTACAAACCCACCGATCAGCAACAGCTTATTCATATTTATCATGATTAATTGTGAATTCCCTAACGAAATATGCTAAAGAATGATTTTAAAAATAATTGATTTTTGATCAGTGGTTGATATGCAAAGATCAAACCACTAATTATTTATTCATTCCTGCACTGGATTCCAACCAAAATTGACTGTGATGGGTAACAGATATATTCCAAAAGCTCTGGTTCATCCCAACACAAAAGAGAGATTAGGATTTTAAAACAGGCAGTTTCAACGTAAGATCAATCTATCCTTAATCAACTTTTTATCCAGGTATTGTACAAAAACAACCAGTACGCCTATGAGTATCGCCAAAGGCACTAGGTTGTTTACCTGACTTTCAGAAGAAAGGGCACTTATCAAACCTGGAAAATACAAAAGTAAGATGGTAGCTCCCGAGCCACAGAGAAACAAAATTCCCAAAATCATCCACAAGTAGATTTTCCTTTGAGACCTCCGTTCCCTAGCTCTAATAGCCTTGATGACTTTATGGCTGAAGTCAGTTGTTAGCTTAAAACCCGGTTCTGTTCTTAGGGCACTTTCAATTACTTCTTCAATGTCCTTTTTCATAATAATGCCACCTCCTTCTCGGCATGAAGTTCAACAATTTTTTTCAGTTTGATGCGGGCACGGTGAATGTAATTTTTGACAGTTCCTTCCGGCATTCCAGTCACCTCCATAATTTCAGGATAACTAAATCCCTCCAAATAAAACAGTGTTAAAACAGTTTTGTATTGGACAGGAAGTTGATCTATCAAACTATGAATGAAGTTAGACATATCTCTTTCTGCCGTAATATCACCTTCGGTTCCCACCTTAAAAGAAATGTTTTCAAGATCCACTTGGTCTAACTTTCTCTTTTTTGCAAAGTTTACAGCAACACGATATGCAATGGTTGCGATCCAGGTAGACAGCTTCGATTCAAATTGAAAAGTTCCTAATTTCTCATAGACCTTAACGAAAACATCCTGGCAGATTTCTTCACGATCCATGGATGAATCAATGACGCGACTAACCATGTGAGCCACCAATTTTTGATACCTTTCAATAAGCATTTTGACAGCTGCATCACTCCCGTTTAATACTTGACTTACAAGTTCGTGATCTTCCATATGCAAATGAATAAGTCAGCAAACCATTCTAATAGGTTGCAAGTAAAAAATAAAATTTTGCCTGCAACATTTTGTTTATGTGTCCCTGTCTATCAATACGAAATCATTTTTAGAAACAAAATTTTACACTTATGATGGACCTTGTACCAATAGTAGCAATTATATCTGTTTTTGGATCTACTATTTTATTTGTTAGTCTACTCACTAACTATTCGCTAAAGAAGAAACTTATTGACAAGAATATGGTCAATGAAGAAACATCCAATTTATTCACCAAAGAAACGAGTAAGCAAAACTCTTTAAAATGGGGATTAATCATCCTATTTGGAGGATTAGGTCTAATCGTCATTGACGCCATGAGGTTAGATGGGGATGATGCGATGGCTTGGGGAATTGAGGGAGTTGGTATCGCTATTGGCTTTCTTTTGTACTATTTTATAGCCAAGCGAGAGTTAAATGACTAAGTGAAAGGGAGCGCAACAAAGGTCAAGATCAATGAAAAGGGTTGCGCTCATTTTCATATTATCAAAATTTAACGTAGAAATTTAGAAGATTTCCACTAATCCATTTAAACCTTTGCATAGTCACTGGTGTCTAAGGCATATGAAGTGGAAAATCCTAATCAAACTTCTTTACCTCATCACCATTCTGTCCCTCCTGGGGATCGCTTGGAACCGAGATAAATCAAAGCTTATTGATTCTGATCCTCAAATGGAGAACTCAACGTTCATGACGAACAATGACCACGCTTGAGGATAGCAATAATCGCTAGTCCAACGCTATATTTGTGTTTTACATTTAAAAACACAAAACCAACATTCAAATGAAATTCCGACCTGGTGTTCTCACGGGCCAAGAGGTTACCGACCTTCTTAACTATGCCAACGAGAAAGATTTCGCACTCCCTGCTGTAAACGTGACGGGATCGAGTACAGTAAATGCAGTGCTTGAGGCTGCAAGACAAGTCAATTCTCCAGTAATGATCCAATTTTCCAATGGAGGTGCTGCATTTAATGCAGGCAAAGGTCTTTCCAACGAGGGTCAGGCAGCAGCGATTGCCGGAGGTATCTCCGGAGCGCATCATGTACACCAAATGGCAGAGGCCTATGGTGTGACCGTCGTACTTCACACAGATCATGCTGCAAAAAAATTGCTCCCTTGGATTGACGGTCTTTTGGATGCCAATGAAAAACATTTCGACCAGACCGGAAAATCCCTCTATTCTTCCCATATGTTGGATTTATCTGAAGAGCCGATAGAAGAAAATATTGGGACTTGTGTCGAATACTTCAAGAGAATGGCAAAAATGGGTATGACGTTGGAAATCGAACTTGGCGTAACCGGTGGAGAAGAGGATGGTGTTGACAATACAGATATTGACAATTCCTTATTATATACTCAGCCGGAAGAGGTTGCATATGCCTACGAACAACTAAAAGCAGTGAGCGACAATTTTACCGTTGCAGCTGCGTTCGGTAACGTTCATGGGGTATATAAACCTGGAAATGTTAAGCTCACCCCTAAGATTCTAAAAAATTCACAAGATCATATTCAAGAAAAGCATCAAACAGGACAGAACCCTGTGAACTTCGTTTTTCATGGTGGATCTGGATCCTCGCGGGAAGAGATCAGAGAGGCGATTAGCTACGGTGCCATCAAAATGAACATTGACACCGACCTGCAGTGGGCCTATTGGGATGGTGTCCGTGGGTATTATCAATCCAATGAAGGTTACTTGCAAGGACAGATCGGCAATCCTGAAGGTCCTGACCAACCCAATAAGAAAAAGTATGATCCAAGAGTTTGGATTAGAGAAGCTGAAAAATCGCTTGTTGAGCGTTTAGTGACTGCATTTGAAGACCTCAATTGCTTAGATAGACAAGCTTAAGAACCCGACCCCCAAGCGTATCTTGGGGGTCTTTTTTAACTCGATAAACAACAAACCCAATATGAAGAACATCTCTGTCATCGGAGGCGGTACAATGGGAAATGGTATCGCCCATGTTTTTGCTCAAAATGGTTACTCCGTTTCACTCATTGATATCTCAGAGGAGGCTTTAGAAAATGCGATTGCTACCATTACGAAAAACCTGGAGAGGCAAGTTCAAAAAGAAAAGATAACTAAAGAGCAAAAGGCTACCGCACTCGCCAATATCAAAACTTACACCTCTATTGAAAAGGGTGTTTCTAGTGCTGATCTGGTAGTAGAGGCTGCAACGGAAAATACTGATCTCAAGCTAAAGATCTTTGAAACCATGGATGCCCATGCACCTGAAGAAGCAATTCTAGCTACAAACACTTCATCCATTTCTATCACAAAAATTGCTGCGATCACCAAGCGGCCATCCAAAGTGATTGGTATGCATTTCATGAACCCGGTTCCTATCATGAAACTTGTGGAGGTCATTCGAGGCTATGCCACGTCTGATGAAACGACAACTACCATAATGGGAATGAGCAAAAATCTTGGCAAAGTTCCGGTTGAAGTAAACGACTACCCTGGTTTTGTAGCCAACAAAATCTTAATGCCGATGATCAATGAGGCAATCATCACCTTATATGAAGGCGTCGCCGGTGTGGAAGAAATTGACACCGTTATGAAGTTAGGAATGGCTCACCCAATGGGTCCATTGCAATTAGCAGATTTTATTGGATTGGATGTATGTCATTCAATTCTTAATGTTCTTTATGAGGGGTTTGGAAATCCAAAGTATGCTCCTTGCCCACTATTAGTAAACATGGTGACTGCAGGATATTTGGGTACAAAAACCGGAGAAGGGTTTTACAACTACTCCGCCGCTCACAACAAAGAGTTAGTTGTTAGCAAAATGTTTAGCTAAATTCGAAGTCCCTTGCCCCAGGTTATTTTTTAGAAAAGCCATCTCATTAGTATCCATCCATAATTCAATTAGAAATGAAACTTATTAAATCACTTGGTGTTATTACTGGAATGTTTTGCATGGTTGCATGCAGTAACAACTCATCATCCGAAGAATCACTAGATCAAATGAACAGACCTGACGCACCGGTAGCAATGAAAGCTGATACCGTCCTCAAAGAACACGGCCAAACACGAATTGACCCTTACTTCTGGATGAGGCTAACAGATGATCAAAAAAATGCTGAGGTCCCCGACGATCACACAAAACAAGTGTTGGACTACCTCAATTCAGAAAATGACTACACCAAGCAGGTGATGTCACCCACTGAAGACCTTCAAAAGACTCTTTATGACGAAATAGTTGGTAGGATCAAACAAACAGATGAATCCGTGCCCTATTTCTCAAATGGATATTGGTACTACGTGAGGTATGTTGAAGGTGGTGAATATCCCATTTATTGTCGCAAGAAAGGAAGTCTGGAGGCTCAGGAAGAGGTCATGATGGATGTTAATGAAATGGCTGCTGGTTTTGAGTACTATGCAGCCCGTCCTGTAGGCATCACATTGGATAACAAAATAGTCGCAATTGCCGAAGATACGCTTAGCCGGAGAATTTACACTATCCGATTCAAAAATCTTGAAACTGGTGAATTCCTCGATGACCGAATTGAAAATACCTACGGTGGGGGTGCATGGGCTAATGATAACAAAACTTTCTTTTATGGCACAAAACACCCTGTAACACTACTACCTGAGAAAATCTATCGGCATACGCTTGGCGATTCTCCTGAAAATGATCCTCTTATTTATCATGAAGAGGATGACACTTTCTACACTTATGTGTACAAGTCAAAGTCTGATAAGTACATTGTCATCGGCAATGCCAGCACACTAGTAAGTGATTATCGAATTCTAAGAGCTGATAATCCTTTTGGAGAGTTCAAGCAGTTCATTCCAAGAGACACCAAAGCTCACGAATACAGTATTTCACATTTCCGGGATAAATTCTTTGTGATGACCAATCGGGATGCTCCCAACTTCAAATTGATGGAAGTATCTGAAGACAATACCGGTGAAGAGCATTGGAAAGAAGTAATTCCACATAGAAAGGATGTACTACTAGAAGGTTTAGAACTTTTTGATAACCACATGGTCATTGACGAGCGTAAAAATGGCTTGACCAACCTTAGAATAATCGATCAGACCACTGGTGATGAGCATTATCTTGATTTCGGAGAACCTGCTTACAATGCCTATATTTCTACCAATGCAGAGTTCAATACCCAAACACTGCGATATGGATACACCTCCATGACCACTCCTAACTCAACCTACGATTATGACATGAACACGAAAGAAAAGACCCTCAAGAAGCAGCAAGAGGTAGTTGGTGGTCATAATCCGGAGGACTACGTTACTGAAAGGCTGTGGGCTAAAGTGAGAGATGGGGTCGAAGTTCCGATTTCGATTGTTTACAAAAAAGGATTTGAAAAAAACGGCAAAGGTCCGCTACTTCAATACGCATATGGGTCCTATGGCTCCACAATAGATGCAAGCTTTTCTTCCGTAAGATTAAGTTTACTTGACCGAGGGTTTGCCTTTGCAATATGCCATATACGAGGAGGCCAAATGATGGGACGCCAATGGTATGAAGATGGTAAAATGTTTAAGAAAATGAACACTTTCAACGATTTTATTGATTGTTCGAAATTCTTAATTGCAGAAAAATATACCTCTCCAGAACACCTTTATGCGCTTGGAGGTAGTGCTGGAGGCCTGTTGATGGGTGCAGTTGTTAATTTAAATCCAGAGCTTTACAACGGAGTGATTGCTGCCGTACCCTTCGTCGATGTAATTTCTACGATGCTGGATGAAAGTATCCCTCTGACTACCGGGGAGTTTGACGAATGGGGAAACCCCAAAAACCTGGAATCCTATGAATACATGATGTCCTACTCTCCTTATGATAATGTGACTAATCAGGATTATCCCAACATGCTTGTCACGACAGGATTGTTCGATTCCCAGGTTCAATACTGGGAGCCGGCCAAGTGGGTTGCAAAACTTAGAGATCTAAAGACTGATGACAACCTTCTCATTTTGGACACTGACATGGAGGTGGGACATGGTGGTGCATCAGGAAGGTTCAAAAGATATAAAACGACTGCTTTAGAGTATGCATTCTTTCTAGATTTAGAGGGAATTAAGAATTAATAAATAGAGACAAAGCATACAAATAAAGCCGCCAGGATTTGGCGGCTTTATTAATACAATACATGACAAAAGAAGACAGAATGCTGGGAATTGGAGATTTGCAGCGTGATACCTACAATGCATGCTAAAATTTTTAAGGAAAAAACCAAAAGAAAGACAGCCACCTCAGCTCTTAGACTTACATGGTTCTCCTATTTATGAAGGACTAACTGTTTTATGTCACAGATACGAACTTGGAAAATCGAATGTGATACTCGAAGACCTGCATTTTTACTATGAATCAATCCATTCAGGACAAAGGGTAAGTTATACTAAGATGATTGACGCCATTACCGGTAATCAAAAAGTAGAGGTAGCAGGCTAAAACTACTCTTTGATATAAAGCTCATAAGTTCCGATATCCTCGAATTCCACCACGGTTGGAATAAAAATTGATACAGTCCCTTCTGAAACCAGCGAATTTGTCAGTGTGTAGAATCCGCTGAGATCATAGGATGTATCTGAGTCTATATCCAGGTATGTACCGAAACTGGTTCCTCGCTCCGGAATTCCTATGACAACTAGGTAATCGGTAACTATAAATTGCCCAATAAAGTCATTTATGTCATATCTACTACTACCCAATGCCACTGCATAAATCCAGTCTTCAATCTCACTGACATTCGAAAAAAAATCCGGAAAGAGCATGGCCATTTCCCCTACCGTAGCAATGAATCCATATTGAAATTGATCGCTTGTGACACCGTTAATGGTCCGTATATCTATCTGAGCTCCTGCATTTGATAGTTGCCCGACATCAAAATTGAATTCTCCCGACTCATTCGTAAAGTTCAATCCACCCACATCGGTGTATTGATGAGATGGGAAGTAATCAACATACTTTGATGGACTAAATTCAATGGATTGTCCATCTGGCAAAGTACCGGTGAAGTTTATTTCATTCACCGATTCACTCAATGCCTCAATTGACATTTGTAAATTGGTCAACTCAGGAGGGTTGCTCCCACTTTCAGTGCATCCAAAAACTAGCAGGATACCGAATACCAGCGTTAATGACCGACTAAAATGCATACCCTAAACGAATCTCAGCCACCACATTTGGACCTAAATCAAATGAACTTCCTCTCTTGAGTGGATCAGGTTCTTCAAAGCCTGCCACATCACTTTTTACTTTCACTGCTAACAAACCTGTGTAACTGAACCCAAAGCCAAACTCGGTTCCAATGTATAACTTCTTCGCAACATAAAAATCCATGCCTGCCACTGCATTGGCACCAATTCGAACAAAACCATTTTCATTGACTCGTTTTGTGTAATTCACCTGAACTCCTCCCGTCTGTTGCTCCGATCGAAAGGAAGTCGTTTGAAACGTAAAATCGAACTCCATACCAAAATATGGCGAGAGTCGCTCCGTAACCAGTATATGATTTTCGAAACCAGGTCTTACACTAAAAGTAAACGTAGTCGCACGATCTTTCAGATCATCATTTCCATTACCACTACCCTGTTGCGTGACTTGAGTGTCCGAATCATACCCTAAGAATGCATTCAGCCTAAAGGCTTTTTTATCCGTAGAAAACCATCGTGCCCGAATCCCATTTATGTTTATTGGATCATCTCCAAACGGAGACAGCTGGACCTCGAGGGTCTTCTCACCGCCATTCACTTTGACATTGGTAGAATCTGATTGCGTGTAACCAGAAAGTGCCGCTAAAAGGCATGTAGTAAAAATTAGTCTTTTCATAATTGTATTTTGATAAATACAAATATGATTTCAAACTTTTGATTTACAGCAACCGTTTTGTCTTAATCTCAATGTACTTATTGATCACATCTACATTTAGATTTTCGGGAGATGAGTACAAGGACATAATTCCATTTTGCATAAGAATTTTCTGAATACTTGATTTTTCGTCTGCTATTTGCTTAGCGATTGATTTGTTGTACACCTCAATTGTTGAGGAAGACGGATCACGAATCACTTTGTCTAACTCTGTATTTTTGAAGAAGATCAATAGGAGCAAATGATGTCGGTTAATTAGCTTCAGATAGGCTAACTGACGCTCAAGCGTGTAGACCGATTCAAAATTGGTGAACAATAGCATTAGACTTCGCTGTTTCACTTTCTGCATTAAAAACCAATACAATGATGCAAAATCTGGTTCATTGAAATTAGTGTGCTGATTGTATAGCGTCTCTAGCAAGTAGTTGATTTGCAAGTTCCTCTTTTGGGCAGATATGAACGTTTCAGGCTTGTGCTGAAAGGTGACTAGCCCAGCTCTGTCTCCTTTTTTGATGGCTACATTCGAAAGGACCAATGAGGCATTTATGGAATAGTCCAATAAAGTCATTCCTTCAAACGGCATTTTCATTGGTCGGCCCTTATCGATCACACAGTAAATTGGTTGAGACTTTTCGTCGACGTAATGATTTATCATTAGACCGTTACTTCTTGCAGAAGCTTTCCAATTGATATGCCTAGGGTCGTCTCCAAATACATAATTCTTGATGTGATCAAACTCTGTACTTTGTCCGATCTTTTTCAAGCGTTTCTGACCGCTTAGTTTGAGCGTCTGAGATATAGCTGATAATTCATACTTCTCCAGATTCAGAAAGGACGGATACACTTTGACCATTTCTGACTCACCGAACTTGATCCTTCTGAAGATTAGATTGAATGGTGTTTTCACCAAGAGATTCGTCTTACCAAAATGATACTCTCCTCTTTGCAGTGGCCGAACCATATAGCTCGTTTGAATTTGCTTACCTGGCTTCAATTCAAATTCAATCTTAAAGTCTCTCCATTGCAGTTGCGATGGAACTTCGTCGAGCAGCGTAATCTGGACAGGAAACACATATTCATTGAGTACTGAAAACAGAACTTCATTGCTATCGCCATTTGAAAATCGATCTGGCAGATGCCTTTCCAATACCAACGAACCTTTGCTAAAGAACAACAGGACGACATCGAGCAACACAAAAATGACTAATAAAAAGACAACACCTTTAGAAACAACAAATAGAAACTCGTAGTAGTATCCCAAAAAAAGTAGGACACAACACGAAATGGTCAACACATAGAAACGATATGTGGGAAAAATTCGCACTACTTCGGAACTGTCACCTGCTGCAAAATCTGCTCTGTCACTTCGCTGATCGTTACCCCTTGCAATTCGGCTTCAGGTGATAGCATTATTCGATGTTCAACCACCGGACGAAACAGTCGTTTTATATCCTCGGGCGAAACAAAATCTCTTCCCTGTATTGCAGCAAATGCCTTTGACGCTTTCATCAAATCAATTGAGGCTCTTGGAGAAGCTCCCAAATACAGTGAATGGTGATCTCTTGTCTGCCCAACTAGCTTAACGATATAGTCAAGTAGCTCTTCCTTCATCACAATGCTTTCAAGGTTTTCTCTCAGGCTTAGGATATCCTCCTTACCAATCACTTTATCTATAAAATCCAGCTTATGGTGATTGGTGTTCTTATTAGCCATTTGTAAAATCCTTCCCTCCTCATTGCTTTCTGGATAACCAACGGAAATCTTGAAGATAAATCGATCGAGTTGAGCTTCTGGCAGTCTGTATGTTCCCTCTTGCTCAATAGGGTTTTGTGTGGCTAAGACCATAAAGAGGTTTTCTAATGGATAGGTTTGCCCGTCATTAGAAATTTGTCTTTCCTCCATTACTTCAAACAGCGATGCTTGTGTCTTGGCAGGTGCTCTGTTTATTTCATCAATTAATACAAGGTTGGAGAAAATTGGACCTTTCTTATACTCAAATGAAGTTGTCTTGGGGTTAAAAACTGAGGTACCTAACACATCGGACGGCATTAAATCCGGTGTGAACTGGATTCGTTTAAAATCGGCTTCTACAAGTTTGGCAACCAGCTTAGCTGCAAGGGTTTTTGCTATTCCGGGAACACCTTCTATTAAGACATGACCTCCAGCAAAAATGGAGGTTAGAATCAAATCAAGGAGTTCCTGCTGGCCGACTAACGCCTTAGATGCTTCATTCCGCAGTTTACTTATTTTTTCGGCCAGTTGGCTCAAGTCAATTCTGTTTTCGAAATCACTCATTGAAATTTTTCTGTTTTTCTTGATAAATCAATTAATGTTTTTTCATCTATGTAGGGGAGATCACGAATCTTAAGTATCAACTCAAATGTTTGGATGACCATTTTTAGATCTACTCCCGATTTGGCGCTTAATTGTCGATAAAACTTATCCGAATAGTCTATTTGGAGAAAGTATTTTTCCCTAATATCTCGCAAAAAGTAGCTTACTAAACGCTGTGCTGCTTTGTTGTGCTTACCCTCCCGATAAAACAAAGAACCTAATGTCTTGACATATTCTACAGTGGTGTTAGCAGGCGGTGTTACCACCGGAATCGGCCGTTGAACTCTCCGAGAAGTAATGATCAAAAACACTAGAATGACAAATAATCCTAAATACAATGACCACTTTAAAGGTGGTTGCCGCAGGAAATACCTGAACGGGGTAGTAACTTCCCCCTTTCCGAGTTGATAGAACATGGTATAGTGTGTTTTTGCTTCTGGAAGTTGGGAAAGTAATTTTGCAGCACCTTCGTAGTTTTCGTCATACAATAAGCCAAAGTTGGTGAAAATGAGCGGAGTAGAACATAAGGTGATTCTTCCATTACCGATACTTTTGGAAATAGCAATCGGATTTTGTTCCAAGGTTGCCACGATCTCCCAATCTCCTTCTTCTTCAAGTTCAAAATAGTTTGATACCAGAGAAAATGGGTACACATACTTTGAATCGTCAGTAGTTCTAATCTCACTCGTGGCAGCTTCAAAAATGGTTTGGTTTAAAACATGGAAGCTAAATGACTGGTCAAACCCCAGTGAATCGATCAGGACAGGAGAAAACTGATTGGCAGCGATAAGCATGTTTACTCCACTGTCAAGTTTTGAAATCATGCTTCGATAGTCCGCACCCTCTATCACCACATAATCAGCAAGAATTACCAAATTCTCGAGCTTATTGAGTTCAGACATTGTTTTATTGGATACTTCAAAAGAACCACTGAACAAATCCGAAGACCTTTGTGAAAGGATGTAGGCACCAAAAGGACCTTTGTCATAACTGCCAAATGTGACTGTCCAGTCGATGGGTTTAGGAGCTAGAAAACTAGTGGCCACATACGCCACAAATAGTACGACGAGAATAATCAAGAATTTCTTTTCCCCCTTTCTCATGCCGTTCTTTCTAGTCTATCAAATAAAACAACTCCCTGTTTATATTCTGCTTCACCAACTTCAAAGTCACCATACCATACATATTCAAACAATCTCGCAATTTGCCGGTAAGACTCCACCAACTCAGATCGAAGTTCACCTTCATAGTCGTATGGAGACTTATAGTCTTTCAACTTGATAAGTCCTTTACTGGACAGGATATACAAGGTGTTCAAATAGACATATCGAATGGCAAGTCTGAAATCCTCTTTTTTTATCGCTGTATCAATCAATTGATCAAAATCTTCAATCTTGGAATTCTGCAAATCATTTATGGCAATATGATGTCTTTGGTAATCTGTTGCCAATCCACCTCCATATCGCAGGCGGATAATGTAAAAGATCGCAAGACCTAAGACCAAAAGAAGCAATAAATAGTAAGCGATCTGGGTAAGCCACGGAGTATTTGGATTCATGAAAAAGCGGCTGATAATGCTTTGAAACCACCAACTTATTCGATCCCAAACTGAAGGTGGTTTAGCAGTATACTTCATGTATTCAAAGTCTCTTTGGGCAGCATACTTTTCAAAGATTTCTGGATCAAACTCACGTGGCGAATCTGGTTGACCAGACAGACTTACTATTACAAATAAAAGGCTTATAGTGAGATAGTTACGCAATTTATTCCTTATCAAAGTCCTCTATTTCATTCATTAGGCCCCTACCCTCCGATCGCTCAACCAGATTGGAGTATTGGTAGCCATACGCAATTAACGGAATGCAATATGATAGGTAACTACCAATCATTGAAATAGCAAAGGCAATAGTCATATATCCACTCGAAAAGAAATCAAACATTGCGGTTGGATCATCAGGATTAGAATTCATCTCTTCGACCAAAGTGAAGATGTTAGCGAAGTAGATCACCATTGTTGGAATTGAAAAGACCATTTGGACAATATAAGCCAATATGTAGCCCACTAATCCGATTCCAAAAGTGCTCCACCATTTTTCCTTAAGCAATGTGAACGTTCTCCCGATTGCGCTTGGCGCTGAGATATCTTCAAACATATAAGTTGCAAAACACAAAGGCATCACAAAAAGCATGAAGATTCCAGGCAGAATGAAAAACATGAAACTAACCAGCACAATGATTCCGACCAGCACGCCAATAACGAGAACCCCGCCATACTTTTTTAATGCAAGCTTAAGAATATCTCCTACCGCAGTTTCTTTTGCTACTCCTTCATTGTACAATCTTAAGTAAGTAAAAGAAACGGCAATAACCATGGAGCCGGCCAACCAGCTTATCAGTATGATTAAAAAATAATTACCTCCCAGCAATGCAAAAAAATTCATTGCTTGAATGTCATCTTCCAAACCAACTACATCTGAAAAAGAAGAGAAGAGGTTTGTAAGGAGAATACTCATCAGGAGAGCAACGGGACCAGCAATGAAAAGAAGATTCAGGAAGAGTCGACCTATATTTTCCCTTAAGAACTCTATGGTAGCATTCATCTTAGCTCCAAAATCTCGGAGCTTGTAAAATTCAATCTTTGGTGCTGACATTTCGGTTGGTTTTTATAGGTAAAAGAATAAAATAATAAGCGATCAGGGCAAACGAACTGCCAATTATTGCCAATTTAGCTGCTAATGGCCAATGTGTATATCGGGTTAAGAATGATTCAATAAATCCTGCTAATACGAAAAAAGGAAACAATCCCATGACGATCTTTAGTCCACTCATCGCTGCTTTTTTGAACGAGTACGCTCGTGGAAATGATCCTGGAAATAGCAAACCGTTCCCCATTCTAATCCCGGCACCACCAGCGATGACAATTGCCGAAATTTCAATGGTTCCATGGACCCAAACGGACAGCATCGTTTCATCAAACAAGCCCTGCAGCACAAAGAAGTAGTGGAAAACACCCAGCATAATCCCATTCCTAAAAAGGATCATCCCAGTACCTGCCGAAGAAAAAATGCCAAAAATGAATGCTGTAAAGGATACCCTAATATTATTTGTCGTAATCAATAAAAACATGGACCATTGATCCATACTCCCATATACCCCCATTGGGTCTCCTTTCTTAATATTTTCAAGCGTCATATCTACATACCCATCTCCGAGAATCAACCGTGCAAATGTTTCATCATTGGCTGTGCTGATTACCCCAACCAAAACTCCGACCGCCATAATGATGAATGAATACAGCATTGGTCTTGAATTGCTGGCCATTTCATAGGGTACTTCGTATTTGAAAAACCTAATGAACCGGCTCTTACTCTCTGGCTTGTTTCGGTATATCAGATTATGGATCTTAAGGCTCAGCTTATTAAGGTAGATGGTCAAACTTGTCTTTGGGTATTTAGCTTTTGAAAACGCTAAATCCTCCGTCAAATGCACGTACATTTTTGATAGCTCCTCAGCTGAAACCTTTCCTTTTTCCAACTGGGATTCATATCGCTGCCACTTATCCTGATTGAGTTTTACAAAAACTGCCTGCTTCATTTAGGTTCAAATATCATAATTAATGTGGATGCTAGGTCAAGTTTTCTGATAATTGCACTTCATTTTACTCCTATGCCAAAATTCGTCACGAATCAGAACATCGAAATCGAACTAGAACTGGGCAGTTTAGGTGACAGGATCATTGCATTCATACTCGATTCAATCATAAAAGCAGGCATACTTATCGTTGGGGTGGGAATATTTGCCGCAACCACGCAGGAAGAATGGGTGGTTTTCATTCTTTATATCCCCATCATGTTTTACAGCTTGTTATTCGAGTATTTCTACAATGGTCAAACTCCAGGAAAAAGGGCAAGGAATATCAAAGTGGTGAAATTGGATGGCTCCACTCCATCAATCGGGAGCTATTTGATCAGATGGCTCTTCAGAATCATCGATGTGGGTTTGTATGTGCCGGGAATCGTTTCAATACTGGTTACTAAGAATGGTCAGCGAATTGGTGATCTCGCTGCGTCTACCACGGTGATCAGAATAAGAAATGTGGAAGCTGCTCAAGCATTCCAAAGTATTGCAAAATCAGATCATGTGATCACCTTCCCTGCGGTTAAAGCATTAAACGACGAACAAATTGAATTAATGAAGAAGGCACTCAAAATGCGTAAAGAAGGTCATAATACTGAAGGAGTAGTCCTACTGGTACAAAAAATTAAGGATAAACTTAAAATAGAATCAGATCTACCGGATGTTAAGTTTCTTTATACCATCATTGCAGACTATGAGCACCTGGCTAATCATACATTTTAATTAGGGGCCGCCTCAAATGTTTCTTCCTTGACACCACTCACGTGACTGTTGATTGCTTTCCAGTTGCCATCTACCTTAATTAAAACATTGCTTGACTTATAAGTCGTAATGTATACCGATCCATCATCATTGAGCCCTTTCATAATTCCTTTTCCAGAGATCATTGCGGTACCATTGTCAAATAAGTCAAGCCGCTCGACTTGAAATTCGAATTCACTGTAAGTGGGACCATAGTTGGCGACGTAGGCCATTTCGTAAGCTTTTGAATAAACATCGCCATTATCGTCTATGAGTTCGAAATTTTCATGAAGAATCCCATCCAGAAGCACTGTGTCCTGCTCTTCATAAGCTTTTGGCCACAAGACGGATTTCAAATTTCTAAGCGCCTCTTCATCACCAGGCACGATGAGGCTAGTATTTTCAGCTGTTGGATTGACTTGGTTGCAAGCAAATAACACCGCTGATACCAGCAGAAATTGGATTGTAGTTTTCATTAAGTTTTTATTTCCTACTAACGTAAAGTCAGTACTTCCGATTTAATATTTCTGAGTAGATCACTGCTTTTTTTGCCTCATCCATATCAAAATCATTCATCAATTTCTCAGCGAACGACCGCTCAGTCGGTTTTGTATCCCTAGTATCTTTGAATAATCGATCTGACTGGAATTGTTCTTCCGGAGCAAAATCTAGGTCAGCACCTTCTGCCATTTTAATAGACTCCTCGTAAACCCTTTTGCTCTCATCATCAGCAAACGCTCTTTTGCCAGTATTTTTTGCAAGCTCCCTCTCGGGTTTCGGTTCTTCTTCCAACTCTTCAAGCGTGTCAACCCGCTCTTCGACATCCTGGACAGAATCCCCTTCCGTAATTTCTCTAAGAAGCTCTTCAAATGATTTTGGACGATTACTCGTAGGTTTGTTTTCAGTTCCAGGCCTGGATGTTTTCGCGGGCTGTTTCTTTTTCTTCCCTCGAGTCAGGAAATAAATAACAGCAGCAATGATGTACCACCAAAAATTAAAATCATCCATGAGACTAAGGTAATGACTGTTTGCTAAACGAAGGAGCCAAACCTATAGGTCGGCATTAATTGTGCTCTTAAGAGTACGAATGACAGTTTCTTTATCGAAAGGCTTGCTGAAGTAACCTACAATTAAGTTCTTTTCTATTGCTTCCACAACCTCTGAACTTCCTCCATATCCAGTCAGAAGAAAACAAGGTAGCTTGGGACGTAACTCCTTAATTTTTGTAATAAGTTCTATCCCATTCATTTCCGGCATCCGTACGTCACTAACAACAGAAGAAATTCGTGAATTCTCTTCAATCAATCGTAATGCTTCCATTCCCGAATTTGCATTCACGATGTTGAACTGATTTTTGAAATTAAATTCGAACAGCGTGATATTGAAGTAATCATCGTCTACGTATAGAATGGTAGGGTTATTCAAGCTCATATCCTACTATTGCCTTTTGGTGAGTGACAAGTATTGTAAAGTCTACAGTTTGTGATAATTAGCAAAATTTTAGTTGATCCAGATAAGCTCTTTCGATTATCTAAATATTAAGCCAAGCCAAAACAAATCACTCTCATCCACTTTTACTAGTGAAAACATGTATTTTCTTACAGGTTTCGATTAAAGTTCATATCAATCGTATGAACACCTATAGCCCGCCCTACCTGTCATTAGACCTAGAAATAGCTTAAAAACAATTGAATCATAAGAACTCACTGATATCGGCGTATTCTTCTAATTTTGCCAGCTTTGCTTTCATCAATCTATTAAGAGTACATCCATGCAGTTAACAAAGCTGGAAATTAAGGGGTTTAAGAGTTTTGCCGACCGTGTAGTCATCAATTTTGATGAAGGAATCACAGGAATTGTAGGTCCAAATGGATGTGGTAAGTCCAACGTTGTCGATTCGATTCGATGGGTCCTTGGTGAGCAAAAATCAAGAGTTCTGCGATCTGATAAAATGGAAAATGTCATTTTCAATGGCACCAAAGCGAGAAAGCAAACTCAACTGGCAGAAGTCTCTCTCACCTTCAACAATACAAAAAATCTAATCCCAACCGAATATACTTCAGTGACGATCACACGCAGATATTACAGGTCAGGAGAAAGTGAATATTTGTTGAATGGTGTTACTTGCAGGCTGAAGGATATCACAAATCTATTTCTCGATACAGGCATTGCATCCAATAGCTATGCAATTATTGAATTGAAAATGGTAGATGACCTACTAAACGATAAGGACAACTCACGTAGGTACCTATTCGAAGAAGCTGCAGGAATATCAAAATTTCGAATTCGAAAAAAGGAAACTTTAAAGAAACTAGGTGATACCGACGCGGACCTGGAGCGCGTTGAGGATCTCCTTTTTGAAATAGAAAAGAACTTAAAATCCCTTGAACGTCAGGCTAACCAAGCTAAACGGTATTATGAGTTAAAAGAAGAATACAAAGGCTCAAGCATCGCTTTGGCAAAAAAATCTATTGATAATCAACAAACACACTTTGATTCTATTCAGCAAAATATTCAGGAAGAAAATGATAAAAAAATAGCACTCAATACCCTTGGATTAGAGAAAGAGGCTGCAATTGTCAAAGCGAAAGCGGACTTAATAAAAAAAGAGAAACTTCTTTCATCCAGACAGAAGACACTCAATGAACATGTCAGCAAGATTCGTCAATATGAGAGTGACAAGAAGATAAAAAACGAGCGTCAAAAGTTTCTACAGGACAAAATTGAGAGCCTCCGGGAGCAAATAAGTCAAGACAAGCAAAGCAATGAACGCGCCTCAACTTCTCTGGATGGGCTTCGACAGGAAGCAAAAGATGCTGAAAAACAAGTGGGGTTAGCACTGAACCAAGTAGAAATCCTAAAGGAAGACTATGAGAAGCAAAAGTCACTCACTGGCGAATCAAACGAAACGTTAAACTCATTAAATCAGCAGTATTCCGAAAAGAAGGATTGGCATTTTCAATTAAGCAAGGATATTGAAATAAAGGACATCCAACTTAAATCCCTTCGATTGGAACTCAATAAGTCAACTGAAGATTCTGATCAGCAAAGTGCAAGCCTGGAAGAATTTGAAAAGAGACTTACCGAAATAGCCCAGGAAAAAAATAGTCTTCAAAAGGACTATGACCAATTAAAAGCAACCGAAGATCAAAACGAGCAAAAAAAAGAAGATTATGAACTGAGTCTTCAATCCTTCAAAGAGCAACTATCTAAGACCAACAGAAGCCTTGATGCCAGGCAAAATGAGTTCAATCTCACCAAGTCACTGGTTGAAAACCTCGAAGGATTTCCAGAAGCAATAAAGTTTCTAAAAAAAGATAGCAAACTTAAGGATGCACCATTGCTGTCGGACATCATTAGTTGTGATGAAAAGTATCGTGTAGCCATCGAAAATTTCCTGGAGGGCTACATGAACTACTACATTGTGAATACGCAAGAAGATGCCCTTGAAGCTGTTCAACTGCTAACCGATTCGTCCAGAGGGAAGGCGAACTTTTTTATTTTAGAAAAACTAGCCGCTTACGAAAAGCATGCGGAAACAACCCAGAGTGCAACTGCTGCGCTTAGCGTGGTTGATTACGATCCCAAGTATAACAATCTGATTCACTATCTACTTGGCCATGTCTACCTGGAATCAAACCCTCAGGGGACTTCCCCCAATGATAAGCATGTGATGTTAGACGTTGAGGGCAAGGTTATTCATCGACCGTACAGTATTTCCGGTGGATCTATTGGCCTTTTTGAGGGTAAGAGAATTGGTCGCGCCAAAAACCTTGAAATCCTGGAGGCTGAAATAAAAGGCTTGAAGAAGCAGCAAATAGAGGAAGAGGGTCAAGTCAATAAAATAAGCGAGAAACTAGTCGAAATTTCAGAGGCTTCTAAAACAAAAGAGCTGGAGCAACTGAAGGACGAATTAGCCAGAGTTAGTGAGATGCAGGTATCCGTGGCTACGAAACAGGAGCAGTTTACGGAGCTATTAACATCCAATAAACATCGTAGAAAAGATATTGATCAACAAATTCAAGACCTGGAAAGTGAACTAAAAGGACTCCAACCGCAAGAAATCAATGAAAAGAAATTACTAGAGGAAATCGGTCTATCCATCCAAACTCGAAAGGAAGAATCAGAAAGACTTCAAAAAGACTTAGACAATAAGTCCGCTAATTACAACGAACAAAACGTGATCTTTCATCGAAAGAAGAACACCCTTGACAGCACCCTCCAAGAGATTTCATTTAAAGAAGAATCTTATCAAAATTCACTTCAACGAATCGAGCGAAATACCGAAGAATTAAACGCTTCGATCACAAACTTAAATGAGCTCGTAAAGAAGAGTACGGAAAGCGATGATGACCTAGTTAGTATGTATGAGGAAAAAGAGACACTGGAAGTAGGAGTCAATGAAGCAGAGAAAGAATACTATGAAGCGCGAAGTCTCATTGATGAAGAAGAGAAGAACTTAAGAGAAACGCAACGGAGAAAAGAAGGAATTGATCAGGTCTTAATGGAGTGGCAAAATAAATTGAACGAGTCCAAAATCGGTATTAACTCGATCAGGGATCGCTTGTCTGTAGAATTTAATGTTGAGATTGAAAAAGTACCAGAAGAAGAGTACATCGCTTTTTTTAATGCTGAAGAGGATGCCTTGCGGGCAAAAGTTGATAAACTAAGAAGCAGGCTTGATGGCATGGGCCCTATCAACCCGATGGCAATGGAGGCCTTCGAAGAAATAAAGGAGAGGCACACTTTCATTACTGAGCAAAAGTCGGATCTGATCGAGGCCAAGGAATCACTAATGACAACAATTGCCGAAATAGACGAAGTCGCTAAGACAACTTTTATGGAGGCTTTTCAGGAAATAAAAGAGAACTTCATAAAAGTGTTTCGAACACTTTTCACCGAAGAGGACGATTGTGATTTGATACTCACAGATCCGAATCAGCCGCTAGAGAGTTCCATTGATATCATAGCAAAACCGAAAGGAAAAAAACCACTTACCATCAATCAACTCTCAGGAGGAGAAAAAACTCTGACGGCCACTTCACTACTCTTTTCGATCTATCTTATCAAGCCAGCCCCCTTTTGCATATTTGATGAAGTAGACGCACCACTTGACGATGCCAATATTGACAAGTTCAATGAAATCATTAGAAAATTTTCTAAAGAGTCGCAATTCATTATTGTCACTCATAACAAACGTACGATGGCAAGTACGGATATCATTTATGGAGTCACCATGCAAGAACAAGGAGTTTCCAAAGTGGTCCCTGTTGATTTAAGGGAACTAACTTGACTGTTAAATCATTTATTTTTTAATAAATTGCTTTCATTGAAATTGAGCAATAAATTGTATTGCTAATAAGAAAATAAATCACCAAACTCCTAATGAAGCTGCAGCTGGATTTTCCTATACGGCCAAGTTTTAAAAAAATTAATCTTGAGGATTCTGTGTATTTGATCGGTTCATGTTTTTCAGATGAAATCGGTCTTAAAATGAACACAGCTAAATTCAATAGCATATCCAATCCATTTGGTACGGTCTTCAATCCGCACTCTATTTTCAAGATTCTCTCCGGCAAGATCGATCATCATGATACCATCGAAAATGACGGCGTGTATTATCATTGGGATGCGCATGGAGAAAT
>CAZQDI010000017.1:0-39876 GCA_964591785.1 uncultured Roseivirgaceae bacterium | reverse complement strand
CACGTAAAATGTCGGGTTATTGGGAGCAATTGCACGAAGAGATCGCCGCATGAAAACTATAGCTGCTTGGCTGCTTTGTCAAAGTCAATACTCCATAACCACTGGGTGAGGACATAATTGAATGAAAGAAACACTAATCAACTACTATAACGAACATGCTGCCCAGGCGAGAGCTCATGAAGAGCAACGTGAAAAGATGACCAACATCATTCTATCCATTGCTGGGGTCCTAATTGGCTTTGTAACATTTGCCAATTTTTCAATCTGGTCCATCACAGCTTCCTTATCGATAAGTCTACTTGGAGTCTACGGCTATTTTTTCTCTCGGAAACACTATGAACGGAATCGAATGCATGTTCAAATCTTGCGACAGGTTAGGAAAGAACTTGATAAAGTAGAAAACGATCCCAACGTCAACGTGATAGAAACCAAGTATTTAAGGAAAATCGGAGAACATTATCACTATAAAACATTTGGACAAAAAACTGGGAAAACCGATCAAGGACCTGATCAGTTTGTATTGGATTATCTTCTGCAAAAGGGGGAGGACCCATTTGTCTATTCCAGAGCAAATTCCAGGTCATGGATCGCAAGAAGTCGAACGTATCGGTTTTGGGAGGGTCTTCACCTCCTAATCATTCTCTTAGGTATTGTGCTCTCGGTTTCCATCCTCCTCAAGTCCGAAGTTGACCCTAAACAATCGAAATCATCAAAAATCGAAATTAACCATTAGCAACCAGTGTACTTCGGACGGCTACCTATCGTTTAGTAAACAAACATGAACAAACGAAAAGAATTATGCTTCCATCCGGTCTTTTTGTTAAGCCTGGCACTCCTGGCCCTCAACGACCATGTCTTGAAGCACCATTATCACAATGCCCTTACGGGCAAACTTTCGGACTTGGCAGGGTTGATTGTTCTGCCTGTATTTATCGCGTTACTGACCCCCAGGCTAGCCAAATGGTCTTGCCTCATTGCGGCCTTATTCTTCATTTTCTGGAAAACCGAATGGTCAAGCGGCCTGATTGAGCAAATCAATGCGAATGGTTTTCTAACCATTGGTCGAGTGATCGACTACTCTGATTTTATAGCACTATTGATTCTGCCACTTCCATGGGCCATGATTCGGGAGAAAACACCCATTGATCAACGGCTTCGCTCTGCTGGGAGTATCGTCATCCTGGTGGTTACTTCCCTCACCTTGATGGCTACGTCGATCAGACGCAACCCTGTGCTGAACCCCGAGGGAACCATTCGGATTGCAGAAAAGCACCCTTTAAAAGTTCCCAAGGACACAGTCTTGTCCAGAATTAAGCATTTGGGCTACACGTATGAAAAGTCCGATCAGTATTATCACATTTATGACATCGTCATTCCTCCCATTGAAGAAGGGCAGCAGTTTATTGTGGACCAGGATACCATCAAGGAACTGACTTTTTCTTTTCTGGATTTTTCCTATGAGCCAACCAAAAGGCAAGAAAAGCTTGGCGCTCAGTATTTGTACATACATGAGGTGACTTTTTCAGATGTCAACACCATCACTGATTGGCCTACCTTGAAAAGGTACAGTGAGCTGTATGGTGAAATTACGGGCGATCTGTTTGCCAAAAAGGCCACCAGAAAAAAGAATTAGCAAAAAAGTTAACTGGCAAACGACAACCTTCGGTGCAGATCGATTAATTTGAATCGATCAATCAAAAAGTAAAATTCACAGTCATGTCACAGACCATATTCATCACCGGGGCCTCAACAGGGCTCGGTAAAGCCACCGCCGAACTTTTCGCTGGTAAAGGTTGGAATGTCATCGCGACCATGCGAAAACCGGAGGGCAACGAACTGGAAGGAGTGAAGAATGTCTCCTTGCTTCCTTTGGACGTCACCAACACAGAACAGATCCATTCCACTGCCCAGAAAGCCATAGACATGGGTTCGATCGACGTCGTCTTCAATAATGCCGGCTATGGCCTGGCTGGACCTTTTGAAGGAGCCACCGATGAACAACTCGTTCGCCAACTGAATACCAATCTTTTAGGTGTGATGCGTGTGACACAAGCCTTCATTCCGCATTTCCGTGAAAAGCAAAGCGGGCTTTTTATCACCACCACTTCCATCGGTGGGCTGGTCACTCTGCCTTTTAACTCGGTGTATCATGCCACCAAGTGGGGGCTCGAGGGATGGAGCGAAAGCCTGGCCTTTGAGCTCAATCCGCATGGAATTGGAGTAAAAACCGTCTCACCCGGCGGCATTGCCACCGACTTTGCCGGCCGATCGCTGGACATGACCTCCCATGAAGCCTACAACGAACCCATCCAGAAAGTCATGGCAGTCTTCATGGACCCGGAACGTCAAAAAAGTTATTCTACTGCCGAACAAATTGCAGATGTCGTTTACGAAGCTGCCACCGACGGAGAACATCGACTCAGATACGTTGCCGGAGAAGACGCCAAAGCCATGTATATGCAACGAAACGCAGTGGGAGACGAACAATTTCGCGAAGGCATTCGGGCAACCTTTCTTGGTGATTGAGTCCTCTCGGCATTGATCTACTTCTGATGTCGCCGGAAGCACTGCGCGGGATGGCTTCAAATAAAGGAATCTTGTGATCGTTGACTTTTTAGCGATGAAAAGGAACAGCTTGCTTTTGTGCTTATTGCTGTCACCCATGATGGTGGTTGCTCAACCAGATTTTTACCAGCAACTGGCAGATTCTGCCGAGACGTTAGCACTGCAGCAGGTCGTCTACGATCCAGCTTACTTTTCCATCCCCTATCCCAACGGCGATGTCCCGGCAGGGAAAGGAGTTTGCACCGACGTGGTAATCCGCGCCTACCGGAAGCTAGGAATCGACCTTCAGAAGGAAGTGCATGAAGACATGCTAGCCCATTTCGATCAATATCCGACGATTTGGGGCCTGCACCGGCCCGATCGAAACATCGATCATCGTCGGGTTCCAAATTTGATGAAGTTCTTCGAGCGTTTTGGCGCTTCCTTGGAAATTTCGGACCAACCCGATGCCTACCGACCTGGGGATGTGGTGTGTTGGAACCTGGGCGGGGCCGTTACACACATCGGCATTGTCACCGACCGCAGCACCCGTTCAGGAGGGCCCTACCATATTATTCACAACATTGGAAGAGGTCAGGTGATTGAAGACATGCTTTTTGATTATCGGATCATTGGACATTATCGCTACCAAAAGCGATCACCTTGACACGAAATTTTTTCGGCTCCAAGGAGCTGTAGGTTCATCTCAGAGGCAGCTAGGGCGCCTCAAAAGATCTAGCAGCGAGCAAAAAAACTCGACACCAGAGAAAAAAGACTTGAGTTCAAGTAAAAAAGACTTAACGCCTGAGCAAAAAAACTCGAGTCAGAGAAAAAAAGACTTGAAGCCCGAGCAAAAAAACTCGAGCTCAAGCAAAAAAGATTCCAGCAGTTAAAAAATTTACTCGCGTTCAAAGCAAAAAGACGCGAGCTGGGAGCAAAATAACTCGAGGTCGCAAAAAATTGCTCCGACGTCAAGTCTTTGAGGTCTCCAAAGGGTCCTCAGAGGTGTGAATAGGGACTTCGGAGGTGTCTGAATTCAGCTTCTTGCCTCCCACCTGTCTTTTTCTACGTCGAGCTCAGTGGAAGTAAATCAGGATGACCAAATCTGACTAGCAGCCCTTAGCAAACCCTTACCTCACCTCCAATTCACTGATATCAATGCTCAGTAGTTGACTTTGATGGAGTGTCGAGAGCCAAACGCCTTGCTGCTCTTCCCAGTTTTCCCAGGAAAATTCCAACCCACCAATCGGGACGTTGGATGTCCAAAGTTTCCAGGCTTTAGGAAAACCACGCTCGTCCAGGATCCACAGGTAGCTATCTCCGGGTGTCACTCCACCCGAGGTATAGGTAAGCAGTAGGCCTCTGCCATCTTCTAAATCCACCGTCGATCGCAATACACCCTCATCGCGCACCTTGAAGGGTGCCACCAGCCAGAAGGAATCATTGATAAAATATTGGTAAGCTTTAAATTCCAACAAATCGTAGTCTGTAGAGGACCTGCTCAGGTCGACAAACACTTCGTTTTCTTCCCACTCTACCGTCACCTGATTGTTTTCCAGGTCCCAATGATGGGTATGCACACCACGAAAGGTAAACGAGATGTACTTTAGGGTATCAAACCCCGGCTTATTCAGAGCCACCAACATCTCATCAGCAAGTTGTTCGGCCATTTCTCCCTGGGTTCCGTCAGGCAACGATTCGTCCACATAGAGGTAGGTTATGATTCCAATCCCAATTATCAGGACGATCAGAATCACCAAAAGTCTTAAGAATTTCTTGATCATGCCAGTTCGATGGTTGGGATAAGCTTCGGTGCCTTGCGCGCCCTGGAGGCTTGCTCAAATGCATAGGCAATGCCAATGAGTTTTGGTTCCTCATACTTACCGGAAAAAAACGACATCCCTACCGGTAGTCCATGAACATAACCTGCAGGTACGGTGATGTTCGGATAGCCCGAACGGGCTGCAGGAGTAGAACTGCTCACACCCCCATTGAAGTTGTCTCCCAGGATCGGGTCGGTCCTCCAAGCGGGCCCTCTGGTCAAGGCAATGAATGCGTCCAGGTTGTTTTCCTTTAATGCTGCGTCATAGTTGCCACGTGCCACCTTGAGCATCTTAGCAAGCTGATCTTTGTAGTCCTGCTCCTCCAGCGAGCCCAACGCCTGAGATCGGTCCATGCGTTCCTGAAGAAAATACGGCATTTCTATGCCTGCATTGTCCTTGTTGTACTGAATAATATCTTCCAGCGTGCGAACCGCCAGATCCGGTCTGGAAGCCAGGTAGTTGTTCAGGCCATCTTTGAATTCATAGTAGAGGATATCGCCCGTCCCTTCGAAGTCGGACCATTCCCAAATACTCACTTCTTCCACCACCTCAGCCCCTTTCGCTTTCAAGGTCTCGATTGCGCTGGTCAGCACCTCGTCTGAACCCTCATGCGACCCAAAAGCATCTTTCAATAGGCCCAGTCGTTTTCCTTGCAGTGCATTTTCGTCCAGAAACTGAAGATAGTCCGTATAAGAGTTTCCGTCGCTCTCCGCAGTTACCGAGTCCGCAGCATCCACTCCTACGCATGCACCTAAAAGTGCCGCCGCATCGGCTACGGTTCTTCCCATTGGTCCTGCCGTGTCCTGAGTAGTGGATATCGGAATGATCCCATCACGGCTCCAGAGTCCCACCGTTGGTTTGATTCCCACCACGCCATTCGCAGAAGAAGGGCATACAATGGATCCATTGGTCTCTGTACCGATCGTGATGGCACACATGTTTCCGGACACGGCTGCCCCTGAACCCGAACTGGAGCCGCAGGGGTTGCGATCCAGTGCAAACGGATTGTTGGTTTGACGTCCTCGGCCACTCCAACCGCTGGAAGAGCGAGAAGAACGGAAGTTGGCCCACTCACTTAAATTCGTTTTCCCTAAAAGAACTGCACCTGCCTCTCTAAGCTTTTGTATGATGAAAGCGTCGTCCGGTGCTGTGCTACCTGCCAGCGCCATGGAGCCGGCAGTAGTCATCATCTTGTCTCCTGTATCGATGTTGTCTTTGATCATCACAGGTATTCCATGCAAGACACCTCTTACTTTGCCTTCTCCCCGTTCCCGATCCAGTTGATCCGCGATTTCTAAGGCGTCGGGATTCACCTCAATCACACTGTTCAGACCACCAGCTGACTGATCCTTGGCTTCGATTCGTGCCAGATAAAGCTCACAGATTTTCCGAGAAGTATACGTCCCCGACTCCATGGCCTCCTGCAGTTGTTGTACGGTCCATTCCTCCAGCTCGAAGGGTGCTTCTTCTTCGTTTGAGGCAGCCTCGGATGCAGTCGGAGCTGCACATGCTTTGACCCCCAGGAAGGGAATAGCGCCGGAGATGGCAGACAGTTGGATAAAATTTCTTCTTTTCATCGTTTCAAATGCTTAGGTTAGAGATTCGCTAAATTTAACTACATGAAACTACTTATTCCCTTATTCACCCTGATTCTTGTGTCAACAGCTGCAGCGCAACCGAACACCGAGGTCTACCTCTTTGACCTGCAGAGAGACGATCAAAACAACTACACCATTGAAAATCCGCTGAATATTTCCAATAACCCTGGCTACGACAATCAGCCCACTTTTTGGTCCGAGGGAAACTCGATCTTGTATGCCCGAACCGTAGATGGGCAAACCGAGATCGCTCGTTATTTCATCGGTTCGGGGAAAACAGTCATCGTATCCAAGACCTTGCAAGGCAGTGAATATTCTCCGACCCCCACGCCGGATGGCCGTATTTCCAGCATTCGACTCGACACCACCGGTTTGCAATTGTTGTACGCCTATGACCTCAAAGGAGGTAGCGAAGTACTGGTTGAAGATCTGGTCATTGGCTATCACACCTGGCTAGACAAAACCAGGTTAGCAGCTTTTGTATTGGGGGAACCTAACACCTTACAAATCATCGACACCAAAAATGGCAGCAGTAAGATCGTGGCGGCCTCGATCGGTCGGTCCCTGCATAGGATACCGGACTCCAGGGAGATGAGCTATGTAGACAAATCCGGCGAAAATTGGGTGATCAAAGCGCTGAACCCCAAAAATGGAAAAGAACGTGGCATTGTTGGCACCAAAGAGGGCGCTGAAGACTACTGCTGGACTCCGGGCGGTGAGCTTCTACTGGGTCAAAACACTCTGCTCTGGGCCTGGAATCCAGTGCAGGGCTGGCGACAGGTGATCGACGTAAGCACGTATGGACTCCAAGGAATTACACGAGTGGCTGTGTCTCCTGACGGAGATAAGCTAGCTTTAGTCGTCAATAACTAAAGTAACTTTTATCATTAACCCAAATCTACCATGAGACCCTTATCGATCTTATTGTCCCTTTTGGTCTGTCTTTCTGTGATCGGTCAAAAGCGAAAAAAGTCCTCCGGCTCTTCCGCCACAAAATCTCCGCTGGAGGAGGTATCGCTGGGCGGCTTAAAATTTCGTAATGTAGGCCCCGCAATCACTTCCGGGAGGATTTCCGACTTTGCGGTGAACCCCGCAAACCCCAAAGAGTACTTTGTGGCAACCTCCGCAGGTGGCGTGTGGAAGACAGTGAATGGCGGGACCACCTTCACTCCCATCTTTGACAGTCAGGGTAGCTACAGCATCGGAGTGGTTACCATGGATCCTAATAATCCCAGTGTGATTTGGGTCGGAACCGGAGAAAACAACAATCAGCGAAGTGTTTCCTATGGTGACGGAGTTTACAAATCCATCGACGGTGGAAAATCCTGGCAGCACATGGGACTCAAGGAATCGGAACATATTGGGTCCATCATTGTAGACCCGGAGAATAGCAATCGCATCTATGTAGCCGCAATCGGCCCGCTATGGAAGGAAGGGGGCGACAGAGGTCTATATGTATCACAGGATGGTGGTGAAACCTGGAATGCCACCTTAACGGTAGATGAGCATACAGGGGTGAATGAGGTAATTATACATCCCGAAGATCCGAAAGTACTCTACGCCTCCACCTACCAGCGGAGAAGACATGTATTTACTTACCTGGGCGGAGGCCCGGGATCGTCCATCTACAAAAGCACCGATAAGGGTGCTACCTGGAATCAGGTCAAATCTGGGTTGCCAGGAGTGGATATGGGAAGGATTGGCCTGTCCATTTCTCCGGCAAATCCCGAAATCATTTATGCTACCGTAGAAGCAGCGCAAGGAAAAGGTGGGCTTTATGCCTCCACCAACCGCGGAGCAAGCTGGAGCAAGCGAGGCGGATATGCGACCAGTGGCAACTACTATCAGGAAATTGTTACGGACCCCATTGACCCCATGACCATCTATGCCATGGACACCTGGTTGCACGTCTCAAGAGATGGTGGTAAGACTTTTAATGTGCTAGGCGAAGACACCAAGCACGTGGACAATCATTGCATGTGGATCGATCCCACTGACACAGACCACTTCATTGTAGGATGCGATGGTGGTATCTACGAGTCGTTTGACGGGGCAGCCACCTGGGACTACAAGGCCAACTTACCAGTCACACAATTCTATAAGGTGGCAGTTGACAATGACGAACCATTCTACAATATCTATGGCGGAACTCAGGACAACTTTAGTATGGGTGGCCCATCCAGGACTACATCTGGAAACGGAATTCCCAATTCTGATTGGTTCATGACCCACGGTGGAGACGGGTTCGAATCACAGATTGATCCGTCCAATCCAAATATTGTCTATGCTCAATCACAATATGGCTTCCTGGTACGTTTTGACCGCCTTAGTGGAGAAGAAGTGGGTATCAAACCCCAGCCACGAAAAGGCGAAAAGTCGTATCGCTGGAACTGGGATGCGCCACTGCATATCAGCGAACACAGCCCTACTCGAATCTACTTTTCAGCAAATAAGGTGTTCAAAAGTGATGACAGAGGTAACAGTTGGGAAGTGATCAGCGACGATTTGACGCGTCAAATCAACCGAAATGAACTACAGGTGATGGGACAAATCTGGGGCATTGATGCAGTTGCAAAAAACAGGAGTACCTCACCCTATGGTACCATCGTAGCCTTTCATGAATCTCCCATTGATGAGGATTTACTCATTGTCGGTACGGATGATGGCCTGATTCAGCTGACCTCGGACGGAGGTGCTAACTGGAAAACCATCGACAACATCCCGGGGGTACCCAGCAGAACGTATGTGAATGCCTTGCTGCTTTCGCAGCACGATGAAAACGTTATTTATGCAGCCTTCAACCACCATAAGTACGGAGACTTTAAGCCGTATCTTTTCAAATCTACCGACCAGGGAAATACCTGGACAAAAATTAGCAGTAACCTGCCGGAGCGTGGGTCTGTCTATTCCATCGCAGAGGATCATGAAACTCCCAACCTGATTTTTACAGGCACTGAGTTTGGCGTGTTCTTTTCACCTAACCAGGGCAGTGAATGGAAGCAATTGAAGGCAGGTGTTCCAACCATTGCGGTCCGTGATTTAGCCATCCAAAAAAGAGAAAATGACCTCGTGCTTGGCACCTTCGGTCGCGGTTTTTTTGTCTTGGATGACTACAGCAGCTTGCGAGACATTTCTTCGACGTTAGCTTCAGATGTGGCCTTACTTTCTGTAAGAGATCCTTGGTTGTACATCGAGCGGCTGCCGCTCGGATTGCCTGGCAAATCGTTTCAGGGAGACAGTTACTACTTGGGTGAAAACCTGGGGCCGAAAGCGATGTTCACTTACTACATGCGAGAAGTACCTAAATCGCTGGAGAAAGAACGAAGGGATGCAGAAAAGGAAAGTTCGAATGATCCCTATCCCAGTTATGAGGAATTGAAGGCTGAACGGTCTGAGGTTGAACCATTTCTTCTCTTCACAATAAAGGATCAGACCGGCAAGGTAGTAAGAAACCTCAAGCACAGTCCAAAGAAAGGCTTGAACCGTGTATTCTGGGACATGCGATTTGGTCATGACGATCCGATCTCCCTGCGAAGCCCGTCGTTTTACAACCCTTTTGCAGGTACTAGTGAAGGAAATCTGATCGCACCGGGTGACTATACCGTATCCTTAAGTGTGTACGCAAAAGGAGCGTATTCGACCCTGGCAGAAGAGCAGCCATTTACGGTAAAAGCACTAAACAATGCCGTGCTTCCCGCCCAAAACAGGGATGCTAAGCTGGCCTTCCAGCGACAGGTATCTGAGCTTGACAGACAAGTATCTGCCACTCAACAACGGCTGAGAGAACTCAACAATCAATTGAGGCATGTGGAAAAAGCCATTCTATTAACAGAGCAGGATTATGAAAACCTATTCAATCAGTACTTGACCATTAAAAAATCCACTGATGAACTTCGCTATGCTTTAAATGGTGATCCTATGGCATCCACATTGGATATAGATCAAGTTCCTTCGATCAGTCAACGGATCGGTCTCTTGAGCTACGAACAGTTTAATACGACCTCAGAGCCAACGTCCACACACCGCATGGTGCTCGAAATTGCCAGTGAAGAATTTCAGCCAATTAAAGAACAATTAGTGGAGCTTATCAATGACTTTGCAGAATTACAAGAACAACTGGAGGCATCCGGAGCTCCATATACCCCTTATCAGTTTAAAGACTAATCTTATGAAGAGAAATCTATGTATTGCAGCGCTGCTGCTCATCACCAATTGGGTGATGGCCCAGGAAGAAAAAACCTACACTGGAAAATTTGAGGCGATCGATCGATTGCTGGAACCCCCCAGCCCTTACCGCACTGCTTCTGGTGCTCCGGGTGCTGATTACTGGCAGCAACGTGCTGATTATGTTATCAAGGCATCCATTGATGAAAATGAGAATTTGTTAGTCGGTGAGGAGACCATCACGTACTACAACAATTCTCCGGATAACCTTGCCTTTCTATGGCTGAACCTGGAGCAAAATGTCAACCGAAAAGAGAATGAAGACTTCGGAAGCGTCATGGGTGGCGTTCGGAACAACATCTCTTCCCTCCAAATGCAATACCTCGTACGTCCGATTGATTTTCCCGCTGGGACAGAAATCCTATCTGTCAAGGATGCCAGTGGTAAAGAAATGGATTATATGGTGAACAACACGTTGATGCGCCTCAACCTTCCCAATGCACTAAAATCTGGCGAGAAGGTCACTTTTTCTATCAAGTGGAAAAACTACATCACAGATCGATCCAAGTTCCTCCTGTCGCGCGAAGGTTATGAGTACTTTCCAAAGGATGACAATAAAGTATTCCTGTTAGGCCATTGGTTCCCGCGAATGACGGTCTACAACGACACTGAGGGGTGGCAAAACAAGCAGTTTCAGCGGCTGGGTGAGTTTGCCCTGGAGTTTGGAGATTACGAGGTAGAGCTAACGGTGCCGGCAGACCATATTGTTTCGGGAACCGGCGAGTTGACCAACCCGAAGGATGTACTCACCAAAACTCAGCAGCAACGGCTGGAGCGGGCAAGCGCTTCTTTTGATGAGATCATCATGGTGGTGACTCCGGAAGAGGCCATGGCCAATGAGTCCAAAAAGGCTTCAGGCAACAAAACCTGGAAGTTCAGCGCAAAAAATGTTCGGGACGTTGCATTCGCCAGCTCTCGTAAATTTATCTGGGATGCCATGGCGGTGAAGCTACCTACCAATACTGTTTTGGCGATGTCGTTCTACCCAAATGAAGGGATGCCGGTATGGTCAGAAGAGTCCACAAAGGCCATCAAAGAAGCCATTGAAGTCTATTCAGAAGCTACGTTTGATTATCCTTATCCTGTCTGTAGTTCGGTAAATACTTCCAACATTGGCATGGAATTTCCGATGATTTCTTTCAATGGGGGCAGACCGGTAAATGGAGAAATCAGTGAGCAGGCAAGAAGAGGAATGACCAGCACCATCATCCATGAGGTGGGACACAATTGGTTCCCGATGATTGTCAGTTCTGACGAACGAAAGTGGATGTGGATGGATGAAGGTTTGAATACCTTTTTGCATCAACGAACACTGGCAGAGCGCTACCCGCAATGGAGTAGCACACGCCCAAAGGACATCGTCCCTTTTATGCAGGGTGACCCTAATACCCTCCGACCGATCATGACGAATTCAGACAACGATATCCTATTCCAGATGGGAAACAATTTTTACCAAAAGCCTACCGTTGGTTTCCAAATGCTCCGCGAAACCATTGTTGGTAAGGAACTTTTTGATGTCGCCTTCAAAGAATACGCCAATCGGTGGAAATACAAGCATCCCAACCCATCTGATCTCTTCCGCACCCTGGAGGATGGGACTGCGGTAGACCTTGATTGGTTTTTTAAGGGCTGGTACTTTACTACCGATGTGATTGACATCGAGCTTGCAGATGTGAAGTGGTACCAGCTGAAACAGGAAGAAACCTCCGTAGAGCGAACCAACATGCAAGGGGAATCCACAAAAATCAGTGGCTCCGGACAGGCAGCTGAGGGTGTTGGGTTTGCAGACGGACCGGAGGAATTCAACATGCAAGACACACCCGCTCAAGGATATGGACAGTTCCTTAGCAGGCTTGACGAAGAGGAGATGCGAGCTCAGCTCTCTGATAAGCACATTTATGAGTTAACACTCAAAAACAGGGGTGGGCTTGTCATGCCGGTCATCATTGAATGGAACTACGCAGACGGAACACAAGAATTGGAACAACTTCCAGCAGAAATCTGGAGACACAATGAGTTGGAAGTTAAAAAGACCTTTATGAAATCGAAGGAGGTAGTCAGCATCGTAATCGACCCTAATCAGGCGCTTGCGGATGTCGACCAGGACAACAATGTATTTCCTAAAGCTCCATCAACTGACCGACTGGAAGAAATGAGAGATAAAAACTAACCGGATACTTCTCATCGAAAAGCTTTATTGGCAAAAGGAAAGCCCCGAACAGTTGGGGCTTTTCTTTTGCCTTTTTTGATACGAACTCAACTCATCCGAAGCAAGTGAGAGCAAAATTTTTAATGCTAAGAAACGGTCACTGCTGACTGACCAACTTTCATTTTGCACTTACCCTAGTTCTACTCACCCTTTATTACGGGAAAAACTACAAATAATGTGAATATTCCAAGGTTATTGTGGTTTTTATGCTTATAATAGTGGAACCAAGAATCACTCGTGATTACTAGAATTCTCATCAACCTTACCTTTTGCCTCTTGGCAGGAGTATCACTCGCCCAAAATGCAAAATATTTCTACAAGATTGCAGAAGAGCAATTTTATGGTGAAAACCATGAAGAAGCATTATTCTACTACCGGGAGGCAGTCAAGAAAAATGCTAATTATCAAGACGTAAAATACAAGGTAGAATTATGCCTGTTGCTCACCGGCAATCAAGACAGGCCACTGGATAGAATCCTCTCTTACAGGGATTCTTATGGTAAGGAGGACAAATTTTATTACTACTTCCTGGGCAAAATACTTGATTATCGCTATCAATTTGATGAGGCGATCACTGCCTGGAATCAGTTCTTAAAACTTGACGCATATAAGAGTAAGGAGATTATCGAAGAGACGAATCAGCACATCGCTATAGCTGAACGCAAAAAGGAATTTATGAATAAAGTGGGGGATTATCATGTGACTGCGATTGAAGGGAAGATCAATTCTAAACAACCGCAGTTTTCGCCGATCTACATTCCGGATTTAAATGAATTCATTTTTATGTCTGTAGACAATTCGCCTGAGCAGTTTGTGAGTTTGTATGCCATCAAGAACCTGGATGATTCCTGGGGCCAGCCAGCCGGAATCGCCAACCTCAGATCGATTGAATCCGACCTTGCCAACTTTGGTGTAGCTAGCAATGGACAAGAAGTCTATGTATTTAGAGACAAAGGATTTTGGGTGAGCAAACGGACAGGCGAAAAATGGGGAGAACTACAGGAATGGGATAGCAAACTTGGGAAAATGAAGTCTGTCTTCCATTTCTACCTGGACAATGACCGCAGCAGAATGATTTATGCATCTGATGATAACTTCAAAAAGAAAGGATTTGATCTGGTAGAAATTACCAGAGATGAAGACGGAAAATGGTCAAAACCTACCCCCTTGCCTGCTACTATCAATTCAGAAGGCGATGAACGAAATGGATTCTTGACGGATGATGGGAATACCCTCTACTTCAGTTCGTCCGGACATAATAGCATCGGCGGTTATGATATCTTCCGTTCCACTTACAATGCGAGCAACAATTCATGGTCGGCACCTGAGAATCTTGGATACCCGATCAACACTCCAGATAACGAAATAGATTTTTACATTTCTCCGGATGGTGAGTTTGGTTTTTTGAGTTCGGATCGGCAAAAAGACAAGTTTGACTACGACATTCACTACGTCTACAAAGCACAGCGAATCGATATTGAAGGTACGGTCTACGACGTAGTCACCAAAAACGAACTTGGTGGCCTTGACATAGACTTTGTTTCAAACAACATATCTAAACAGCTATTTGAGGCCTCCACCGACGAAGCGGGTGCTTACACGGCCAACCTTCTCACAGGTACGTCCTATGAGGTCACCATCAAGGAAGGTAAAGAGATACTCCTGACAGAAATTTTCAATATCTCAAACCTCCCTTCCAATGGCACATTAGTTAAGAATTTTAACATCGACCGTTTCAATCTGTTGGCAGATGAGGAGCAACCTAACTTACCGGTGGAGGAAGAGCAACCCGCTACTCCGGCTTTGTCAGATTCTGAAAAATCGGTGATTAGCAAGATTGCTGAAGATGATCCCGGACGTTACAAGCAGTACGAGAAGGAAACTACGGATCTGGCAAATCTTGGATCAAAGTACCGCACGGCGAAGAAGGCAATTCTTGATAACATTTATTTTGATTTTGGAACGGCGCAGTTGCGGCGAGAATCCTACACTGTACTTGATGAGTTGCTATTTACCATGAACTATTACCCAAAACTTGAAATCATCGTGGCCGGGCATACGGACAGTACGGGTCCATCAGATGCCAATCAATGGCTGTCCGAGAACCGGGCGCTGGCAGTAAAGAACTTTTTGGTGGCCATGGAAATTTCAGAGGGGAGAATCTATACCATTGGCATGGGTGACAAAGAGCCACTGGCTAGCAATGACCATGAGAAAGATGGGCGTGAGCTCAATCGAAGAATTGAAGTTCTGGTCAAAGAATAAGCTATTCTTCTTTAAATCGCTTCAGTTGGTACTCGAAATGTTCCGTGTCTTCGTACAGTTCATTCGCCAGTTCAAGAGCTTTCTCCTCTAATTCAATCGCTTTATTCCTGTTTCCGAGCTTAAATTGAAGAGAAGCATAGGTATCGATGATTGACGGATCCGGGAGCTGCTCTACTGCGGTGCTTGCCCAATTAGAAGCGATTTCCAGCTGGCTAGGCTCCTCAACAAACAAATAAAACTGCCAGGCCAGCTCGCTCAATTCTTCCGGACTATTCAATCCAGTTAAATCTACATATCGAATGGCGTTCTCCGCATAGGCTTCCCAGTTTTCTTCAAACTCCGCATAGTGCAGGTCCATCATCGCCTTGAGCGTATCCGCTCCGCCAAAACTTGTCTGGTTAATGACATGCAACAGCGCTCTCATTCCAAAATCATGTAATTCTTCCGAAGCATAAACCTCCTGATACTGCGCCAGAAATGTATCATAAATCTTAGCCTGGACCGCTTTCGGATCAAGAACCGCCTCAAAGGCACTCTGATTTTCCAGAAGATATTGAAATTCCCTGCTAAAAATATCCCAGTTGTAGGATGCAAAAACGGCCCAACCCATCTCGGTGGTTAATTGATTTTCATTCAGCGTACTTAAGAAATCACCGGCAAACCGTTCTACATCCAGGCAGGCAAACTCCAGCACCGCCAAATAATTCATTACGAAATTGGTGGAGCGGTCTCCACTTTGGAATTGGGTTTCAAAATACTTTAAGTTTTGATCCTCATCCAGTGCTGAATTACCTAATGTAAGAAACTCATTTGCATCCATTGCTCCACATCCCCGATGCACAACCTCACCTGTCCCATTGACATACAAAAAAGTTGGATATACACCAATGGAATACATTTCAGCTAACTCTACACCCGGATATTGCTCTACATCTACTTGAAGATTAATGAAATTCCGGTTGTAAAAATTACTGACTTCCAAATCTGAAAAAACGTACGTCTGCATTTCCTCACAAGGTTCACACCAGTCGGTGACCGCACTCATAAAAATAAGTTTCTCCGAGGCTTTTGCCTGCTGTAGCGCATCTTGCCATTCCAAGGAATCGAAACGAACCTGAGCTTTTCCAGAAATGGTCAGAATAAGAAATATAAAGGTGAGTTTTTGCATGCCTCAAATTTCTGTATAATCCAACAAAATTGCTCAACTAACAACGATCAATACTTTGGAATCGCACAAAGAGTCGTTCAAATATGAACAATCAAAGAAACCTGTTGGCAGTTCATTTCATTGATTTTCAGTCAGTTAGTTCCTTTGGCACAAAACTTAATGCACTAGATTGAGACCAAAACCTTTCAAGTATGATTAAGAGCTACCTGAAAACCATCTTCAGACAGATCCAAAAGCACAAACTTTTCTCATTTATCAATATTCTTGGATTGGCGCTGGGCATGGCTGCTTGCTTGGTTATTGCGCAATATGTAAACTTCCATTACTCCTTCGACAGTTATCACACCAACTACGCTAAAATCTATCGAATAGAAAACAATGCCACTCAGGGAGGTCAGGAGCTGGACCGAGGATTTAATACGCCGGATCCCATGACGGTGGCGCTTGCAGAGGAATCCCGGCATGTACAAGCCATTGCCAAATTCTACGATTACAATTATGCCAACAATTCCATCATTTATGATGGAAAGGAGCAAAAGGTCTCATTCGAACAAGACGGCGTTTATGTCTCTTCCGCTGCTACCTTTGATGTGTTTGACTTTCCCATTGCCTATGGTGACCTGTCGAAATTCGATGACCCACAAAAGCTGATTATGACGCGTGCTGCAAGTGTCAAGTACTTCTCAGACTTGGAAACTGCGATCGGCAGTAATCTCACATTGAGTGGAAATAACGGTGCCAGCGAATATGAACTAATCGCAATTTTGGAAGACTTACCAAATAACTCGCACATTCAGTTTGAGGTACTTCTTTCCTACCCTTCGATTGATAACTATACTACTGCTCGAAAAAGCTGGGGCTTCAACAGCATGATCTCCTATGTGCTTCTGGACGAGGAATCAAATGCTGAGGCAGCATTGGCAGATATCCGGCGACTGCATAAAGAAAATGCGGAGGAAATACTCACTCAAAATGGGTATACCGTAGACTACGAACTGATTGCCTTGAGTAACATACATATTGGCAACGTTGGGACTTCCGCTTTTGTACAAAATGTAGATGGAAGTACATTGATAGCGCTTAGTGCAATTGCATTCATTATATTGTTGATCGCCTGGATCAATTACATGAATCTTTCACTCGTTCGCACGATGGATCGAATGAAAGAGATGGGAATCCGTAAATGCATGGGCTCTACCATGAAGCAACTAACCGGGTTATTTGTCCTGGAGGCCCTGGTAATGAATCTAATTGCATTTGGCTTAGCCGTTCTACTGACCAACTTCAGTGAGAGCTTTTTGATTTCGATTACAAACCTTCCAATTACCGCACTGCTGAACTCCCAGGTAATTCTACTACTCACCGGACTCATTTTAGCTGGAACATTGCTCATTGGCTTCTACCCTTATGCGCTACTAAAAACCATCAACATCGTCAACGTACTGGTAGGAAAGAAAGGAAAAGTCGGGGGATTTAAGCTTAGAAAAAGCTTAGTATTTGTGCAGTTCATGATCACTTTCATTCTCATTGCTGGCACGTTGACCGTCTATAATCAAATCAACTACATGAGAGAGGCGGACCTTGGCATTGACATCGAAAATGTGATGGTCATTAAGTCGCCTCCTGGTGATGTCAGTCAGAGCAATCGACAAGACGTTGCCAGATTTAGTACCTTAAAGACAGAGCTACTAAAACAAACGGGAATTAAGCAAATCACCAATGCAGGTGAAATTCCCGGAGAACCTGTTAGCTGGGGAACCAATTTCTACCTTAAGAACCAGTCTAAGGAAAACTCAGTATATACTGGGCTAATCTCCATGGATTTGGATTTTCCGGATTTCTTCGGCGTCGACATTGTGGCAGGCAGGCCGCTGAGAAAAGGGGACAGTCCATGGACACGGGGCGATGTGGTCATCAATCAAAAACTGGCAGAGCAGTTAGGTTTTAGTGATCCTGAACAATCCATCGGAGCAGAGATTGAAGGTTTTACTTACGGCCCAACTTTGAAAGTCGTAGGAGTTTCGGAAAATTACCATCACACGTCACTACACAACGACTACCAACCAATCGCCTACATCCTGAGTAGTTGGACGGAGTTCTACTTTGTAAAACTGGAACTGGATAATACCAGTAATGAAACACTAAGCGCGCAATTGGGAAGTATGATCCAACTGGTGGAAAATGAATGGAACAAGGTATTTACCGACTACCAGTTAAACTATTTCTTTCTTGACAGTGCCTTTGATGCCCAGTATCAGGACGATTTACGATTTGGTAAAATCTTTACCGGATTTGCAGGTATTGCAATTCTGATCGCATGCCTGGGTCTTTTTGGTCTGACCTCGTTCACTGTGCAACAAAGAACCAAAGAGATCGGCATCAGAAAAGTACTAGGTGCAAGTGCGCAAAGCCTGACCAGACTGCTTTCGAAAGAATATGTCTATTTGATTGCCGTTTCATGTCTGACCAGTATTCCCATTGCATGGTATATCATGAATGGGTGGCTTCAGGATTACACTTTCCAGATCAGTCTTGGATGGTGGTTTTATTTGATTCCCATTCTTATTGTGGTTGGAATGGCCTTTCTTAGTATTTTGTTCAAAATCCTGGGCACCATAAAGGCTAACCCGGTTCAATCACTACGCTACGAATAAATCCACCATGCTGAAAAATTATTTCATAACTGCATTTAGGAATTTACGAAACAATGCTTCGCATTCGGTTTTGAACATTGTTGGCCTCTGTATTGGTATGGCTTGCTGTGCAGTGGTCTTTACCATAGTCAACTTTGAATACTCATTTGACAATTGGCATAAAAACAAAGACTTAGTCTACCGGGTGACCACCATTTATCATGGAGATAACCAGACCGGATACAATGGCATTGTCCCATATCCAACAGGGCAAATTTTGAATGAGATTCCCGAGATTGAAGAGGTGGTCTATTTCCAGGGACCGATCGACGGTAAGTTCTCTTTCAAAGACTACAAAGGCAATCAACAGATTTTCCGAGAAGATCAGGTCTTAATGACGAATCAAAACTTTTTTTCAGTTTTAGATTTCAACTTAGTCGCAGGGGATCCCGCTTCGTTGGACGAGCCGTTCAAAATTATTCTAAGTCAGGAACTGGCCACAAAGTATTTTGGCAACCAGGATCCCATCGGGAAAACGCTCGTATATGATGGGGAAACCGAATTGACTGTTACAGGAATCGTACAAGACTCACCAAACAATACAAATCTTCCGTATGATTGTCTTGTCTCTTTTGAAACTCTCCGTAAAACAGAGCCAAATATTTGGAACCAATGGGGAATGACCTGGGCCCACTCCATCTATGTGAAGCTCACTCCTGAAGCAAACGTTATTGCATTGAATCAAAAGTTGGATGAGGTCAGGGATCAAAAATCTACCGAGGAAGAAGAAGATGCTGAGAAAACAGAAGTTGTGCTGCAATCGCTTGCTAAAATTCACAATGATGAAAAATACGGAGATGGCTACAACTACGTCACTCCCTCGCTCATTATCTGGGCCTTCGTGTTTCTTGGAGGTCTGATCCTGGGAACAGCATGCTTGAACTTTATCAACTTAAATACTGCACAGGCCATCAAACGATCCAAAGAAGTAGGAATCCGAAAAACGCTGGGAAGTTCAAAAAAGCAGCTGGTGATTCAGTTTTTGTTAGAAACTGTTGTGATAGTTACCATTTCGATGATGCTTGCTATTAGCCTGGGACAGTACCTGATTGTGCAATTCAATAAGCTGGTCAGCAGCATTGAATACAACCTTCACTACTCCAATGAGATTTTGGTTTTTGGTCTGGGAATGATTCTAATTGTTTCAATATTAGCTGGATTTTACCCGTCCATGGTCTTATCAGGTTACCAGCCAGTTGAAGCATTAAAAAACAAAATCAACATAAAGGCAGGCACTGGAAGTTTTAATCTCAGAAGGTCCTTGGTTGTAGCCCAGTTCGTGTTTACTTCCATTATGATCATTGGCACATTGATTATCTCCGCACAATTGGATTTCATGAAGAATACCGACCTGGGCTTCGACCCGACTGGTATCATCAAAATCGACACTCCCCCTGAATCAAAAGTAGAAGCAAAAACATTGCTAGAGGCATACAAAAGCAAGAATTACGTTCAGGATGCAACTCTTTCCTTTACCGCACCTATGGACGGGAGTAACTGGAATAGCAGCTATGCATTGAAAGGCGAAGATCACATCGATGGCAATAATGCCAGCATGAAATTTGTCGGTGCAAATTATATGGATTTTTACAAGATCCCGCTCATAACAGGTAAGGGTTTAGTAGAAAAAACCATCAATGACACTACCTATAAGGCCATTGTCACTAAAGAACTCCTGTCCTCTTTAGGCATTCATGAAATGGAAGAAGGGATTGGCAGAACCATAACTTCAAGTAGGACACAGTATGAAATCATCGGGATAGCAGAAGATTTTAGTGTCCATTCGCTGCACAATAAGATCAGACCTGTAATCCTATCCTATCGACCCGGAATGATGAATCAAATCGCACTGCGACTTTCCGAAGAGGACCAACACATGGCAGACATTGAAGAAACTTACCGAGAATTCTACACCAACGAATTATTCGAAATGTCGATTTACCAGAATGAAATTACTGAGCGATACATGTTAGAAAACCTCCTCCACAAAGTGATACGATTTGTGTCGGTCCTGGCTATTGTTTTAAGTGTGATGGGGCTTTACGGCCTGGTATCTTTCATGGCCAACCGAAATGCAAAAGTGATTGGTATTCGAAAAGTATTCGGGGCTTCAACACTCAGCATTTTAGGAATCTTCACCAAAGAGTATGTAAAGTTGTTGATCATCTCTTTCTTGATATCAGCTCCTGCAACGTATTATTTGATGAATACTTGGATTGAGGAATTTGCTTTCAGAATACCGATTACCGCAGAGTATTTCATTTTAGGATTTGTGATCGCTACCGTGATCGCGTTGGCCACCGTGGGTTATCGGTCATTGATTGCAGCCCGGGCCAATCCCATAAAATCACTACGATATGAATAAAGACACCTAATTACCAACTACTCTACTATTCAGCCCCGGCCAGCGTGCCGGGGTTTTTTATTCATGCTTTAGGGATTCGACGGGGTTGGTAGAAGCTACACGAACGGAGTGAAAAGTAATGGAGATTCCTGAGGCAACGACTACCCCTAGGATCGTTAATCCAAAAACCCACCACTCGACAGTGACCCTGTACTCAAAGTTTTCGAGCCACTGCATCATCAACCAAAAGGTAATCGGAATCCCCAGAATTGAGGCGACCAACACCAATTGCATGAAGTCTTTCGAAAGGATTCGTAACAAGGAGATTTGATTTGCTCCCAACACTTTCCGGATTCCGATCTCCTTCGTTCGCTTACGCATTACAAAGGCAGTAAGTCCAAACAGTCCCAGACATCCAATGATGATGGAAAGCGTAGCAAAAGAAGAAAATACGTTCAAAAACTTAGCTTCTTGTTCATACTGCTCTGCAAAAGCCTCATCAACAAAGCGATACCGAAAGGGTGTGTCCGGATTGATCTCAGCCCACAGTTCCTCAATCGCTTCCATGGTCTGCCCCATGTTTTGAGTTCGTAGTTTTATGTAAAGCATCTGAAGCGGATAGGTATTTTCTGAACTTAACGAAAAAACAACTGGTCGAATCTTGTTGTGCATCGAAGCAAAATGAAAATCCTTGACCACTCCAATTATTTGAGCATTCTTAGTAGTCCATCGAGCTCCTGTATAGGCACTTCCAATCAGCTCAGATCCGATGGGATCTTTCAGTTCTAAGAACTTCGCTGCTTCTTCGTTCACCACATAAGCTTCCATGTAGTCTGAATTAAACGTTTGGTCGTATCCTCTACCCAAAGCAAACGAAGCATCGATGGTCTCAAAGAAATCATGTGCCACTACAACAGTCGGTATGTTAATGTTTTCTGTCGTCGTTGGTTTCCGGTACTGCCTCCAACCCCCGACGCGGTTAGATAAACCCGAGGTTGATGCGCTGACGCTCTGTACATACGATTGCTGCTCCAACTCTTCTTTAATCAGCGAATAGTTTTGAATGGCATCCGTTGACTGAAAAGGAATGATCACCAGCTGCTCAATATCTATACCTAAGTCTTTGTTTCTCATAAAACTTAGCTGGTCAAGCACAACTAGCGTACTTGAGATAATTATTGCTGCTAGAAAAAACTGTACTCCCACCAAGATATTCCTAAGACTAAACTTTGAGCCCTGATTGGTCAATACTGTAGCTGAGAGCGCCTTCATGGTAGGGATTTTCAATAAAAACAATGGCGTAACACTGCCAGCAATGATCGATACGAAAGCAAGAATTAAAAGGCAAAGTCCGAAAAGCTGCAAGTCCTGCTCCAGACCTAACGTAAGTTCGATCCCTGTAATGCTGTTGAAGAGCGGTAAACACCATTCGGCAAGCAGTACAGCGATCAACGAGGCAAAACCACTGATGATCAGTGTTTCAATCTGAAACTGACGAATCTGAGAACCTCTTGACGCACCAAAGACTTTTTTTATTCCAACTTCTTTAATTCGTTGAAGGGCCCCAGCCACAGATAAGTTGATAAAGTTGATGCAGGCAATCAACAGAATCATAAATGCAATCCCGAGAAAAATGTAAATGGTTCGATAGCTTCCATTTACCCGGATTTCCGCCACCAAGTCAGAAGTCAAATGTATGTCAGGCAGCGACTGAAAAAAATAGATTGGTATTTCGTCTTCAACGTACCTAGCAACCAGTTCATTCAGGCTTTTTTCAAGTAGCGATTCATTGTAACCTTCCGGAACCTTCAGGTATTGCCGATGACTTACACCACCGTAAGTATTCGTCATCCAATGCGGATACTGGTCCACCACACTGGAAATCGGAATGAACATCTTGCCCTCAAAATGGGTGTTTGAGGGTAAATCCTCAATCACACCAGTGACCTCAAAGATGCTTCCATCTATCTCCAGGGACTTTCCCACCACATCTCGCTCGTTAAAATATTTGTATGCTGTGGACTTGTCAATGACTACTGCACCAGGATGATCCAAGGCTGATTTTGGATCGCCGCTTAAGAACTTTGTTTCAAAGACTTCAAAAAAGTTTGAATCTACTGCCACTGCGAGATCTTCCCAGAAGGTGCGCTCATCCACGGTGATGTACAGCTCAACAAAATCCATTCGGGTATATAGCACATCAGGATCCAGATTGTTTTGCATGGTTGATTGCAAAAGATATGGCACGAGGGTCGAATTTGTTATGGCTCCCCCTCCCTGGTCATAACTACCCGCTACACGATAGACACGATCATGATTAGCAAAATGTTTATCGTAGCTGAGTTCGAACTGAATGTACAATCCAATTAAGACACACACTGCGGTACCTACTGCCAAACCTACCATATTGATACTGGTATAGAGTTTGTTCTTTAATAGGTTCCTCTTCGCAATCTTTAGATAGAATCTTGCCATGGTGTAGTTGGTTTTGGGTTTTGACCTTGCAATTATTTTAAGTTTAAGCATGGAGAGACTGTGAAGTAGCCACAATAGATTGGCACCCATCTTTCCTTTCTCCTCTCGAAGTTCTTGATACCACTCTTCAAAATCACCAAGCACGTCCATCCGATCTTCCGGACAGCATAATCTGAGTAATTTCTGTAGCCATTTCGGCGGAGCGCTCATGAGGAAAAGGTTAAGTTGAAAACACCTTCCGGAATGCTTCCCCACAACTTCCTTCGGCTATTCATGGTATCATGCAGTACTTGCTGACCCAACATGGTCACCCGATAAAATCGTTTAGGCTTTCCACCCCTTTTGCTTGTTGCTTCACCCAACTGTGAGGTGACGTACCCTTTGTCTTCAAGTCGGTAGAGACCTGTATGCATCGCCCCCATACTGACATTTCGGGCAAGCCTTGTAGCGATATCCTTCTTAATGGCGAGCCCATACGCATCAGCATCGAGAATACCGATGGTGAGCATGATCACCTCTTCCAGTTCTCCGATATATTTGCGATTCTTCATTATTTTCTCTTTGCAGGTTTAATACGAAGATATCGGATCAAAGTTTTACCTGCAAAAAGAAAATAATATATTTCACTAGAATCGAATCCCCATACCTTCTGAAACCAACCGGTAAACATCGGCAGCCCCTTGTCCTCTCGAGCAAAATTCCACGACGCTACTCCCGACAAGCGTCAGTTCCTCCCTTATCATTTTCATCGCCTTGATTGCATGCTTGATCTTTATTCCTGCATCTACCGCCACCAACACATGCGGGAACTCAATGGGATCCAAAACGTCCAAATCAAAGTGAATGTATGCTTTGGTAAGCCCTTTGGTTTTTGCAAAATCTAACAGTTCATGTACGTGAGAGCCGTTTATTGGACGGAAAATCGGAATTTTCTGCTCCTCAATAAATCTTGATTCTTCTTTGTCCAGATCACGGGTTCCTACCAAGGCCACTTGGGATGGCTGTACGATTCTGGAAAGGTTGGCAATAATTTTGCGATCCCCATCACCCAGAAGTGTGCGCAAAGGCATCCCATGAAAACGCTGGCTGGGTGACGATTCAGGGGTATTCAGGTCTCCATGCGCATCAAACCAAAAAATGGCAAGATTATTATCGTATCTTTCATTTAGAAATGAAATTGGGGCCAATTCACAGCCACAGGTTCCTCCAACCATAAAAATGGATGCTGGATCTTCTGCATTTAGCCGAAAAGAGGCATCAGACAACATCTTCAGAATAGAAGATTTTCCAATAATTCCGTCCTCAGTGGTCAATTCTTCCTCCAGGGATACGGGTACCTCATAATCTGTCCTCAGTTCCACATGTTTACAAAACAACTGGGCACCATGATAGACCTCCTGATGACTGGCATAACCCTGCCAGTCCGGATAAAGCAAATTGAATTGACGGTGATCAATCAAACTCTTAATCTTTTACCAAATAATTCAGCGCGTCTTCCCTGGTATTCAAAGCCTTGATTTCTGTCTTGGATAACAGATTGATGGCGTTGAGAATAATCTTCTGTAAAGCTGTAATGCCCACGAAAGTGGCCTTCTTAAGTTTGCCATTGATTTCTACGACCGATTTTTTGCCTAATTCCGTAAGCTCCGGGCTTGTCTTTTGGCCTTTAAAATCAATCATCAACAAAACTGAGTTGTCGGGTTTTGCCAAAATCTCCTTGGTGCTGTGCGCCATCAAGGTCTTTTGTTCTTGCAAGGACCCGCATTGCGTATAATCTACTAGCACAATGTTCTTACCTTGGTGCTGGATGGTTTCTAGTGACATATCTGGTTGTTCAATCAATCAAATTACTCAATAATTACTGATAGATACCTACTCTATTCAACTAAATGAAGTGCAGGAACGCCAAAAAATAAACCCCTATCGCTCGGACAGGGGTTCTTGGCAGAATATGACTAACACCTACTGTTAACCATGTTTTTACACACTTGGTGATAAGTGGCTAATCCACATTATCGTGTAAGAATTTATTATTGCCTAATATTTGATTGTCTTCATTCAGATTGAATTTCGAAATGTTTCTTTCCGCAGAGTGCGGCGCATTTTGAAGTTTCACCTTTTTCCGCTCGTAAGCAGGGACATCCAATCGTTCCTTAAACTCTTCAGTAGCCATTTCAAATTTCTTTCCTTCGTAGGTCTCTTCGCGATGCATGCGCTCCTGTGCAAGTTTTACTTGCTTGGAGTTTGGCATGTTGGAAAATGCATCCGCAATCTCTACTTCCTCTTCATCAAGCTCTTCCCGGTCCTCAAAACCTCCCCCTGTGAAGTCAAATTCAAAGGATGATTGCGCAAACGACTTCCGTTCGCCTTTCTCCGTGACATCTCGCTCATCTTCCTCTTCCACTTCACGTTTGATTTCGTCTTTCAACCAGCCAAATTCGTGTTCAACTCCATTTTCGTCTTCATCGCCATCCAGATCCACCTCGAACATGAAATCAGAATTGTTAGCTATCTTGGACTCATCCACCTCCTTTTGAGAATTTAAGTCAAATACACGCGTATCTTTTTCTTTCGTGATGATGTATTCTCCCTCATCATCTACTTTTCCAAATCCTGTCGCAATGACCGTCACACGAATGTTCTCTCCCAAGGAGCTATCCACTCCGTGACCAAATATCACTTCAGCTTCGTCGCCTGCATATTCCTGGATGTAGTCTGTAATGTCTGTTAATTCATCCATCTGCAATTCTGCTTCCTCACCAGAGATGATCGAGAGAAGAATTTTCTCCGCGCCATAGATGTCCTGCTGATTCAGCAATGGTGAATTCAGGGCTTCTTCCGCAGCTCTTCTGGCTCTATTGTCTCCTATCGTCTTAGCAGAACCCATGACTGCAGGTCCGGCATTTCTCATGACCGTCTTGACGTCTTCAAAATCTACATTGACGTATCCAGGTACCGTGATGATCTCTGCAATGCCTTTTGCTGCTGTCGTCAAAATATTGTCGGCCTGCGCAAAGGCATCGCTAATTGAGAGGTTACCATAGATCTCGCGCAGCTTATCATTCATGATAACGATGACGGTATCACAATACTTTTTCAACTCCTTGATGCCGTCTTCCGCCGCCTTCATTTTCTTTTTTCCTTCAAATGCAAATGGAGCTGTCACAATTCCGACCGTAAGGATGTCCAACTCTCTGGCAACCTGAGCGATGATTGGCGCTGCACCGGTACCGGTACCTCCGCCCATTCCTGCTGTGATGAAGATCATCTTCGTATCTTCTGCTAATAGATCACGAATGTCTTCTTTACTTTCCAGTGCAGCACTTTTGCCTTTTTCAGGATTTGCTCCGGCACCCAGGCCGCCGGTAAGGTTTGTTCCTATCTGAAGCTTCAAGGGCACTGTACTGCTTTCCAGTGCCTGGTGATCTGTGTTGCAAACCACGAATTCTACATCCTTGATACCAAGGCTATGCATGTGGTTGACTGCATTGCTGCCGCCTCCACCTACACCGACCACCTTAATGATGGATTTATGGTGCGAGGGTAAATCAAATTGATACATATTCTCTGCCATTTTTGTATTTTTTAGTTCTTAGAGCTGTGAGTTGTTAGTGACCATGCTCAGTTCTCTAATTAATTTTATCATCAAAATCATCGATCAACAGGCCCTTCGTTTTTTCCAGAATATTGCTGAAAAACTTATTGCCTTGCTTCATTTTCTTCTTCTCTCCCGCAGGAGCAAATTCTTTATATCGGGTCTCGCGAATATCAAGCGCTTTAAACCCGGAAAGTACCAGCCCTACCGTGGTCGCATACATTGGGCTCTTTGCCGAGTCCACTTTGCTCTTACCCAGGTGTTCATTTGGATATCCAATGCGGGTATCTAATCCAGTCATGTATTCAAACAGTTGGCTTAAGTTGGTTAGTTGAGATCCACCACCTGTCACCACGATGCCTGCCGCCAATTTTTTATGAAACCCGGAAGTTATGATCTCGGTATGCACCAACTCAATGATCTCTTCCATCCTGGCCTCAATCACATGGGCAAGGTTCTTAATAGATATCTCCTTCGGGGGTCGGTTTCTAAGTCCGGGGATGGAAACAATCTCATTCGGACTAGCTTCTTCCGCAATCGCACGGCCAAACTTAGTTTTCAGCAACTCCGCCTGATGCTCCATCACCATGCATCCCTGCTTGATGTCGGAAGTTATGATGTTGCCACCGAATGGAATGACTGCAGTGTGGCGGATGATGTTGTCATAAAATACGGCTACATCCGTCGTTCCGCCTCCAATATCAACCAGACAAACACCGGCTTCTTTTTCTTCATCACTAAGAACCGAAAGACTGGACGCCAAAGGCTCAAGAATTAGATTTTCAATGTTGAGACCAGCCTTCTTTACGCATTTATTGATGTTATTGATGGCATTGGTCTGTGCGGTAATGATATGAAAGTCTGCCTCCAGCTTCACACCAGTCATTCCTACAGGATCCATAATGCCATCCTCATAGTCGACGATGTAATCTTGGGGCATCACATGAATGATTTCGCTACCCGGAGGAGTGACGATCCGATGCATGTCGCTGGTAAGTCGAGCGATGTCTTCGATAGTGATCTCATCGTCTTTGTTTTCCAGTGTAATACCTCCGTGGTGCACCGCACTTTTGATATGCTGCCCGGCAATGCCGACATTCACCACGTTTATTTCAATACCGGATTGCTCACTCGCCTCGGCGATGGCTTTCTCAATGGCCCGGACGGTCTTGTCGATGTTGGTCACGATTCCACGGATGACGCCGTCAGAAAGCGCCTTCCCCATGCCAAGGATCTCAAGCTTTCCATATTCATTCTTCTTGCCGACGATGACACAAATCTTCGTGGTGCCGATATCGAGTCCTACAATGATTTTATCTTCCATAATTCTATATTTCTTGGTGATTATCTATTCGCAAATAATTTGGTCTTCAAATTTCAAATTGACACTGGTATAGTGATTCCATCCTTTTTTGGGTAGAATCTCTTTATAGAAAGTCATTAGTTTCGAAAATTTTTCCTCAAAATCTTCAGGCTTTCCAAATACGATTTTCTGCTTCGTTACTTGTGGGTACAGCTCAAGTTCGCCATCATTTTTCACCAGAACATGAGCGATCTGAGCCTTCCAGAAGGGATCTTTTTCGATGTACGTCAACAGCTCAAAAAGCTGGACCCCGAAGGCAGATTCGTGCATATGTTCCTCCCACTTAAATTCAAATGTCGTTTCTACGAGTGGGACACGTGCGGTATGTCGTGCATTGACTGGCAACACCCTGCCCTCCGAATCAATGTATCGATCGCTAATTCCATCTATAAAGACGCGAGCAATGGGTTTACTTTGAACGACATCGACCAGTAACTTCCCTCTGACATCCCGATATACCTGGGCGTCCCTGACAAAAGGATTGGCTTCTACACGAGTCTCTAACGTCTTAGGATCGATCGTGCCCACCTTACTTCCAATCAAAAAGTCGGTACTATCGGTCATCAAATCAATAACTTCCAACTCATCGGTAAAGTATACGCCGTCCTCTTCCACCACTTCGACATTCAGTTCATCAACAGCTCTGCCATTGTTCCTCACATCAGTAAAAATCATTAAGCAAAGCAGCAGGATGCCACTAAATGAAAAAACAACGATATTTTTCTTCTGCTCTCTACTCATCTTTGGGTGTGTTTGGTTCTTTGCCTATTTCATACCGTTCTTTTAGGTATCTCGCAAGTTTAGGTACCTCGCGATCAATATCACCAGCACCAATGGTGACGACTACATCCAACTGTTGATTATCCAATTCCGTGGTGAGATGCTCTTTATTGACCAGTACTTTATTCTCAAGTTCCATCAGGTCGTAAATGGATTTTGAGGTGACCCCTTTGATGGGTTCCTCCCGTGCTGGGTAAATATCTAATAGAATCACACTGTCAGCTTTGTCCAAGGCCGTCGCAAATCCTTTCTTAAAGTCATTGGTTCGAGAGTAGAGGTGTGGTTGGAAGATTGCAGTGATTTTCCGATCTCTGGCTAGCGACCTCACAGACTTGAGGAATGCCTCGATTTCCTCCGGGTGATGTGCATAATCATCAATTAGAGTAACCCTGGAACTTCTGTATACATACTCAAACCTTCGTTTTACTCCTGCATACGTTTTAATTCTTTTCCTGATGTGTTTACCGTCCATCCCCATCTCCAATGCCACCGTGATGGCTGCCAGCGCATTCAAAACATTGTGGTAACCTGGAAATTCCAGTCGAATGTCTGATATTTTCTCCATGCCACATCGGTAGGTGAAGACAAAGGCTCCATTCACAATTCGCAAGGCATCAGCAACCGCATCTCCCTCTCTGATTGCGTAGGAGGTGTATCGAATCCCAGGATTTATTTTGTATCCTGCATCGGATTGCATCAGCAACTTCCCATCTTCAGGCACCTTCTTAGCAAACTCCTCGTAGGTATCCAGCATGCCTGTTTCATCTCCATAAATGTCCAAATGATCCGGGTCCAACGATGTGATGATGATGTAATTGGGGCTCAATCGCATGAAGGAACGGTCGTATTCGTCGGCTTCGACCACAATGGGAGCCTCATCAGAACCAATGATCAGATTTGAATTGGTGTTTGTCATGATCCCACCCACGAAAGCAGAACAACCCTTCCAGCTATCACTTAGTAGATGGGCGATCATAGAACTGGTGGTTGTCTTCCCGTGGGTACCCGCTACTGCGATCGTGTAATGATTCTCAGTGATCATTCCCAGTACCTCCGAGCGTTTTTTGACAGCATATCCCGCATCTTGAAAATGATTAAGCTCCTGGTGATCTGCCGGAACCGCCGGCGTATAGACAACCAATGTACCCTCTGATGCGAGGAATACTTCAGGAACCAACTCCAGGGAATCATCAAAGTGGATATTCATCCCTTCTTTGATCAGTTCTTTCGTTAAGTCGGAAGACGTTCGGTCGTACCCTGCTACTTCGATTCCCTTCGCCTGGAACCAACGGGCGATTGCACTCATTCCGATGCCCCCAATACCGATGAAATAGGCCCTATGTACTTCCTTCAGTTTCACTCGACTAATTTCATTACTTCGTTTGCTATATCTATGGCCGCATTCTCATGGGACATGGCATGAATATTCTTCGACAGCTGCTGCTGTCGTTCTTGATCGTTAAGTAGCGCTATGGCTTCATCCATCAGTCGATCCATCGCCTCCGAGTCTTTAACCATTTCTGCGGCATCGTGCTCTTTTAGCGCCAATGCATTGATCGTTTGGTGGTCTTCAGCCACATTCGGAGAAGGTACCAGAATGGACGGCTTGGCGGTCAGCATCAATTCGGCGATGGACAAGGCACCAGCTCTTGAAATCACCACATCTGCCACTCCATAGGCAAAATCCATTTGAAAGATGAAATCCCTCAAAATCACGACTCCACCCTTACCCGCAGCTCGTTCCTTCATTTCATCATAGTAGAACCCTCCGCACTGCCAGATCAGCTGAATTCCATGTTGCTTGAGCTTTTCAAGTCCATCTAAAATAAATTCGTTGATCGAGCGCGCTCCAAGGCTGCCGCCTACGACCAATAGTATTGGCTTATTGGCATCCAATTCAAAATACTTAATTGCCTCCTCCTTCCTGTTTGGGTTCAGCCTAATGGACTTACGCACCGGGTTCCCAGTGACCACCAGCTTTTCTTTAGGAAAATACTTTTCCATCCCCTCGTGAGCTACACAAACTCTATTGACGGATTTTGCCAGTAGCTTATTCGTCAATCCTGCATAGCTATTTTGTTCCTGGATCAACGTTGGTATCCCTTTTTTGCTGGCAACATACAGCAAGGGTCCACTCGCGTAGCCACCCACTCCCACAACTACATCAGGCTTAAAGTCTTTAATGAGCCTGGAGGCTCCAAGTAAGCTGGAAAGAAGCTTGGCCGGAAAGAGTAGGTTTTGTCCAGACAGCTTCCGCTGGATCCCACTGATCCACAATCCTTCGATCTTAAAGCCAGCCTTTGGCACTTTCTCCATCTCCATCTTTCCCTTCGCCCCCACGAAGAGGATGTCCACGTTCTGAAGCATTTCTTGCAAAGCTTGCGCAATGGAAATGGCCGGATAGATGTGTCCACCAGTCCCGCCGCCGCTAATCATGATTCGATATGTTCGGTCCGCTTCGATTATGCTGCTTCTTTATATTGATTCCCAATAGTTCCACCAAACGCATCAATTTCACCTCTACTGACGCTAAGAATGATGCCCAGTGCAATGCCTGCAAATAACTGTGAGGTACCCCCCATACTGATGAATGGCAATGTCAGTCCCGTCACGGGTCCTAACCCGACCGCTACCCCCATATTCACCAAGGCCTGGATGACCAAGGCAAAACTGAGCCCCGCCGACAATAGACCACCATACGCCCGGTCGTTGCCTTCTGCTGCTTTCATCCCGCGATACAATAAGGCCATGTACAGTAGCAAAACAAGCACTCCACCCACAATACCGTACTCCTCCAGGATGATGGCGTAGATAAAGTCTGAATAGGGATGGGGTAAATAATTTCTTTGATCACTTTGACCAGGACCTTTGCCAAAGACACCCCCAGAGGCAATTGCCACATACGCCTGCTTGGCTTGGTAAGGAGTTTCACCGGAAACAAAATCCTGTACTCTTGAAACGGCTGTCCCACCACGTTGCCCAACGACAAATGCGACCGAGCCGAACGATGCACAAATCACCACGAGCATCATGAGGTACTTCATCGGCACACGACCGATAAAGAGGATCAGCATGCAGGTTAAAAACAATAGAATGGCTGAGGAGAAGTTGGTCAGGGCGATCAGTCCGCAGATCAAGCCAATCCAAAAAAGCATCGGAACTATGGCCCGTTGAAAATCATCAATGGACTTTTGTCGTTTCGATAGCATGCTGGCCAGTGTTACAATCAGTGCGAGCTTGGCCAAATCAGATGGTTGAAAAGACTGGTTGATAAATGGGATAGTCAACCAGCGGGACGCTTCATTTCGTTCGGTCCCAAACAGCCACGCAAACAGCAGAAGTGGTACACAGATCCAGAGTACCAGCCTGGACAGCTTCGAATAGTATCGGTAGTCGATTTTGTGGGCCACCCATATCGCCAAGAAACTGAGTCCCACCAGGACGGAATGCTTGATCAGGTAATATTCTGTATTGCCGCCCATCATTTTATACGCCAGGCTTCCCGTAGCACTATATACTACCAGAATACTGAATAGTGAAAGCACAAGCACGATGAACCAGATCACTGGATCGCCCTTGAGGTTTCGATAGGCCCAATCTTTCATCGCATTCATATCTTTTCTTTTAACTCTTTCTTGAACTTCTGCACTGCCTTCTTGAATTTATCTCCTCGATCTTCGTAGTTGTCAAATAGGTCAAAGCTTGCGCATGCGGGAGATAATAGGATGACATCCCCTTCTGAAGCCCACTCAAATGCCATTTTGATGGCATTTTTGATCGATTCTACTTCTCCCAGATGGTCCACTTTGGTGGCAAAGAAGCTGGTCAATCGGCTGTTGTCCTTCCCTAAACAAACCAAACCTTTTACTTTTTCTTCTACCAACGATCCAATCTGCGTATAGTCATTTCCCTTGTCAATTCCACCGGCAATCCAAATAATGTCTTTTTTCACACCATCCAGCGCATAGTAGACGGAATCTACATTGGTTGCTTTCGAATCGTTGATGAAGCCAATCCCATTAATTTCATCGACAAACTCGAGTCGATGGGGTGCATTTTTAAAGGTCTTTAGTCCCTTCAGTAGCTTCCCTATAGGGACATCCATGCATGATGCACTGATCACTGCAGCCATGCTGTTGACCATGTTATGTTTACCGATCAGTGAGACTTCCGAAAGCGGTATTTTGTACTGAACTCCTTTGTCTTTGTATTCAAAATTGAAAATGAGGTGATCATCTTCCAGGTATGCATTCAGTTTCTTATTGGTAGAGGCACTGATTGCAAATAGACTGGCTTCCACTTTCCTTCGACTCATTTCTTCACTCACCGGCGGGCAATCTGCACAATAGATAAATGCTTCTTCCTGTGTGAGGTTCTCAATGATTCGAAACTTGGACTTCACATAGTTGTCGAAGTTGTTATCGTACCGATCCAGGTGATCCGGTGTGATATTGAGCAAAATGGCAATGTCTGGCCTGAAGTTCACAATTCCATCCAGTTGAAAACTGCTCACTTCCACGACGTAATAGTGATAGCCACCCTCCGCCACCAACGCCGCAAGACTGTTCCCTATGTTGCCTCCCAGGGCGACCTTATAGCCCGCAGTTTTCAGCAAATGATAGGTAAGAAGTGAAGTCGTGGTTTTTCCATTGGTACCAGTAATGGCAATGACTTTCGCTTTATCAATGAACCTGTAAGCAAATTCAATCTCCGAAATAACCGGAATTTGCTTATTGATGAGTTTTTGAATCAGGGGTGCCTTGTCTGGAATACCGGGACTCTTGATGACTAAATCTGCATTCAGAATCAACGCTTCGGTATGGCCCTGATCTTCAAATGATATCCCATTTGTTTTGAGTACTCTTCTCCTGTTTGCCGTGATACTTCCTGCATCCGAAATGAATACCTCATAGCCTTTTTGCTTAGCTAGCAAAGCGGCCCCCACCCCGCTTTCTCCTCCACCCAATATGACTATGCGACTGTCCATTATTCTTCTTTATGTACTTTCTTGTCGATGATCTGGTCAATGCACTTTGAATAGATGGACATCATTCCATATCCGTCTTTCAGAAAATCCTCAATGAGGCTAATCTGTTGTTTCTTGTTCGCGAGCTCCAACTGGTCAAGAATGAAAACTAAATCGTCCATTTCCTCTTCCATCTTTTCCATTACCCGATTGAATTGATCTTCACTTCTGGATTTTAAGAGTTTGATGAAATAGTCATGAATTTCTCGAGCACTTCGGATGAGCATAGAGGTGGCCTGTACCAAGCTTCCCGAGGGGATCAGCTCAGATAGCTGCACCGCCTGCTTCTGAAATTTCTCATTGAATTGCTGAATTTGTTCTAAGGTCATTTATCTGATTTTAAGCGTTGCTAATGTGAAAAGTGCCAATAAGATCCCGAGGATCCAGAACCTCGCGACGATCTTTGCCTCGTGGATTCCTTTCTTTTGGTAATGGTGATGAATGGGAGCTAACAAGAACACTCGTCTTCCTTCACCGTATTTCTTCCTGGTGTACTTAAAGTAGGAGACCTGGATGATCACCGAGAGGTTCTCGAGGACCAGGACTCCACACAGCACCGGTATCAAAAATTCTTTTCGGATCACAAAGGCCAGTACAGCGATGATCCCTCCCAATGACAAGCTACCGGTATCGCCCATGAATACCTGTGCTGGAAATGCGTTGTACCACAAAAACCCCACACATGCTCCAACAAACGCAGTACAAAATATTACTAGCTCCCCTGAGTTGGGGATGAACATGATGTTCAGATAATCCGCAAAAATTGCATTGCCTGAAAGATAAGCCAGGACAGCTAGCGTCAGACCGATAATAGCGCACGAACCTGCAGCCAGGCCATCCAAACCGTCGGTAATATTGGCTCCGTTTGAGATTGCAGTCACAATAAAGATGACAACAAGGATGTATAGCACCCAGGCATAATCCCCCAGCATGCCAGGCAGCAGCCAGTCGTAGTTGAATTCATTGTTGGCCACAAAAGGAATGGTCGTTAATAAAGTACGTTGATCGGTGAAACCTGACTCTGTGAAGTCACGCACCACAATATCTTCATGAAATACCATCACTAATGCCACCACCAGACCAAGGACCACTTGCCCAAGAATCTTAAACTTGCCGCGAAGTCCTTCTTTGTTCTTTTTCTTGACTTTCAGGTAATCGTCCAGGAACCCAATTCCCCCCATCCATACTGCTGCAATGATCAGTAAGAGGATATAGATATTCGTAAGATCTGCAAAAAGCCACGTAGGAACGACGATGGCAGAGATGATGATGATCCCTCCCATGGTAGGTGTTCCTTGTTTCTGCATCTGTCCCTCCAACCCAAGGTCCCGGATCGATTCTCCCATTTGAAATTTTCTGAGTAACTCGATCAAGCGCTTGCCAAACGTAATGGTAATGAGCAAGGAGAATAGTGCCGCCATACCTGCCCGGAATGAGATATACTGGAACAGTCCCGCTCCGGGGAAGTCCAAATCATTCAAGTAGTCAAACAGGTAGTTAAGCATTAGTTTTCTTCCATTTTAATAAATCCCAGTCCCTGAGGACATTTAACTTCTTCGAGCTCATATCCATTGAGGTAGAGCACCAGCGGCTCAGACAATCCTTCATAGCTCACTTCCCACCTGTCTAAAAACCCTTTACCCATGGGCGCACTGTCACTTTTAAAACCACAGCAACTGCCCAATCTTTGAATGGCCAACTTCTGCCCTTCCGGCCCGGTCAGTTGTGCCATAAACACATATTCGTTGGAAACACTGCCGACTTTAATACTTTGGCTTTTTTTGAATCCATACTTTTTATCTGAGGATATCTCTGAAATGACCAGTCCCGGCTCGGACGCAGTTTGGCCAATTGCGCAGGTTGCCAGGCCGAATATGACAACCCAATGAACGATCACTTGCTTAGCTATCATGATTCAATATTTCGTTTAGAATTTCTTTATCATCAAAGTGGTGTCTCACCCCATTGACTTCCTGATAGGTCTCATGCCCTTTCCCGGCCACCAGCACAATGTCCCCTTCACCTGCCAGGTTACAGGCCGTTCGAATGGCTTCCTTGCGATCTTCAATGACCATTACATTGCGCTCTTTGGACTTGGGCACCCCGGCCCGCATGTCTTCCAATATCTGCTTTGGGTCTTCCGTGCGTGGATTGTCTGAGGTCAGGATGACCTTGTCACTTAGCTTGGTGGCAATGCTGGACATTTTCGGCCGCTTGCTCTTATCCCGATCTCCACCGCATCCCACAATGGTGACCAGCAGTTCATTTTTTGTTCGTAAGTCGTCGATGGTTTCCAGTACATTTTCCAATGCATCCGGCGTATGCGCATAGTCAACGATGGCCAGGATTTTCGACTGATTATCTACTTTCTCAAACCTTCCATTGGCGCCTTTCGTCATCGAAAGTCCACTTAGCACGGCCTCTTTCTCTTCTCCAAGCAGCAGTGCCACTCCATACGCAGTCAAGAGGTTGTAGGCGTTGAACTCACCAATCAACTTGAACCAAACATCCACTCCATCGAAATTCAATTCAAGGCCCTGTAGGGTATTGTGAATCACGCGCACCTTAAAATCAGCCATGGATTTGATGGCCATACGATGTTTCTCTGCTTTTGTATTTTGCAACATCACTGACCCCCGCTTATCATCGACATTGGTCAGTGCGAAGGCATCCGAAGAAAGCCCATCGAACAGCATTTTTTTAGCCCTGATGTATTCGTCAAAGGTCTTGTGATAGTCCAGGTGATCGTGCGTGATGTTGGTAAACACCCCTCCCGTAAATCGAATTCCGGCCACTCGCTGTTGAACCAAGGCATGGGAGCTTACCTCCATAAAGCAATGCGAACAACCTCCATCCACCATCTCTTTTAAGAGCTGATTGAGTTGGATCGCATCGGGAGTTGTAAAGCTGGCTTCCAAGATCTTGTCGTTAATCTTATTCTCTACAGTAGAAAGCAAGCCCACCGAATACCCGAGGTTAACAAATAGTTCAAATAGCAGGGTTGCGCAGGTGGTTTTCCCATTAGTTCCTGTGATCCCAACCAGTTTTATTTTTTCAGAAGGACGTCCGTAAAAGTTGGAGGCGATGATCCCAAGTGCCTCTGCCGAATCGTCCGTTTGCACGATGGTGACGTTTTGATTGTCCACTTCCACCAGGCTCTGACATACAATGACTTTAGCTCCCAGCGCTATGGCTTTCTCGATGTAATCGTGCCCGTCCACCGTCAGCCCTTTGATCGCAACAAACAGGAAACCTGCTTCTACCTTTCTGGAGTCAAATGCAACACCAGCAACGGGCTCCTCCCGATTGCCATTGAGCGACCTTAATGAAACACCAAACAATATGTCTTTGAGTGCCTGCATTAGCTCATCCGGAGTTTGATGGTGGAACCTTTGATTAACCTGCCCCCAGGAGTCATGGACTGCGTAGCAACCCTGCCCCGGCCATCGACTTTTACCTGAAGTCCTAAGTTCTCGAGTACATAGATCGCATCCCTAAGGGTCATGCCGCGTACGTCCGGGACCACTTCGTGCTTGACTTTGTTTTCGGTCCAGTAGACGGCATCATTAATGACTTTTGTTTTTACCCATTCAGACGCTCCATCGGAATGATTGGAAATACCCAGCTCATTGCAAATCATCGAGAGCTCGTCCTTTTTCCCGGCTTTGATGTATGGAAAAACGCCGGTAACGTACGCAGCGTCCCCGGCTTCGATCTCGTGCATGTCCAACTCCAGGGAATAGATCTTGTCTGCTATTTCTTTAAAGACCGGTGCAGAAACGTCACTACCATAGATCTGAAATCCTTTTGGATTATCAATGACGACGATGCAACTGTAGCGCGGTGCCTCGGCAGGAAAGTAGCCTGCGAAGGAGGTATAGTACTCTTTCACATATCGTCCGTTTTTGACCTTTTTGGCGGTGCCGGTCTTGCCCGCAATCTTATACATGCTGTGGTTGATGTTGGAGGCCGTACCTCGCTCCACCACGCCTTCCATCATCACCTGCAGTTTTCTTAACGTCTCTTTAGAGCAGATTTTCTTGTTGAGAATTTCCGACTCGAACGACTCGATGGTTTTGTCTGCGTGGGTAACCCGCTTGACGATCATCGGTTTCACCATCGTGCCATTGTTAGCGACCGCATTGTATAGGGTCAGCATCTGCAACGGTGTCATTTCCAGTTCGTAACCATAGCTCATCCAGGGCAGGGTCACTCCACTCCAGGTACTATCGGATGGATTTTTGATGTATGGTCTCCCTTCGCCAACCATCTGGAAGTTGAGTGGCTGATGAAGCTTCATCTCTTTGAGGTAGTCGATGAAGCGTTCCGGATTGGCACCGAAATGCTGCGTAACCAATTTGGCCACCCCCACATTGGAAGACTTTTCAAAGACCTGCTGTACCGATAAGGTGCCAAAGCCACCCGGCTTGTGATCCCTGGTGACTTTGTCGAAAAACTCCATGGTCCCGTCTCCGGTCGTGACGGAGTCCGACAATTTGATGTCCGTTTCCTCTAATAGGGCGATCATGCTGGCCAGCTTGAAGGTGGAGCCAGGCTCCCGGGACCCCTGGCTTCCCACAGCGTAGTTGTAGCGTTCGTAGTAGTCGCCTTTGCTGTTTCTGCTGAGGTTGGAAATGGCCTTGATTTCACCTGTGCTCACTTCCATCACCACCGCCACTCCGTAATCTGCTTTATGTTTTTCCAGCTCATTGAGCAGGGCCGACTCCGTGACGTCTTGCAGGTCCACGTTGATGGTGGTTTGAATGTCGTAGCCATCTACCGGTGGCTTTTCGGTGCCGTCATAGACCGGTTTCCAGCCTCCACCAGCCATTTTTTGGAATAGTGCCTGGCCGTTGACACCTGCTAGCTGCTTGTTGAAGCTGTACTCAAGTCCCACGGTGCCTCGATCTTCCGTATTCACACTTCCGATGGTCCGGATGCCTAAATGACTAAAAGGCAGAAACCGCTTTTCTACCTTTTCAAAGAAGACCCCACCTTTTAGACGACCGTTCCGGACGAGCGGCCATTGCTCCATCCGTTTCTTATCCTGGTAGCCGATTTCCTGCCGATTGAGCAGCAGGTAGCGGCGCCCTTTTTTCCGGGCATCGTCGATCATCCGTTTGTATTGGGTGGCGGATAGGTCTTTGTAATATTTTGAAAGCAGGAAGCTGAGTGAGTCGATTCCACTTTTGTAAAGTCCGTCCTTCGCCAGCCCCGGATCAATTACTAATTGATAGAAAGGTAAAGAGGTAGCCAGCAGGCTTCCATCGTCGGCATAAATGTTGCCACGGGTAGCTTTGACGTTCATCACCTGCATGCCCAATGTCTCCCCGATGCTTCTCCATTGCGATCCTTCGATGTACTGAATCTTCACAATACGGAAAATGACCGCTCCGGCTACCAAGAAGGTCAGCAGGAATGCAATGCGAACACGTAATACGATGCCTTTCTTAATGCTCAATTTCCCTAATCAAAATCGGTGATTCTTTACTCTCCTTTAAGCCGAGCGCATCCGCTCGTTTCGCCACTTCTGATTGCTTGCTTTCATACATGAAATCCGCTTTCAGAGTCGTGTAATCTGCTCTTAGGTCTTCAACCTCTGTCTCCAGCTGGTTGATCGCCCGTACGTTCTTTTCGGCATAGTGCCGGTTGCCGATGTACAGCAAGCATAAGAAGGACAGGAATAGAATCTGGGGAAGAAAACGCACGTGTATTACCTCGCTCATGGAGCTGTCCATGCGCAAAAAGCGATTGATCAGACGAAAGAGT
>CAZQDI010000016.1:0-39972 GCA_964591785.1 uncultured Roseivirgaceae bacterium | reverse complement strand
CACCCAACTTGGCCACCTCTTCTGGATGACTGAAAATCTACGTTACGATGCCAAGGGGTCTACTTGTTTGCAAGACTGTGATCAGATCCGATTCTATGATTATCAAAATCTTCAGGGAGTCTGTCCAGAAGGATGGCGACTGCCGACCATGGAAGAATGGGATCTGTTTACGGACTCTTTCGAAGGTGTGCAAAAGGCTAAAATGATGGAGAATAACAAGAAAAACTATCGGGTAGATTTTTTGGATCAGTACAATTTATTTGATGCAAACGTCCTTCATATTCAAAACTATGGACGCATGGAAGGTGGAAAAGTAGGGAAAGGAAATTTCATCGATTACTGGACCACCAACCAATCTACGGATGATCGCTTTCATATGCACATCACTCCCTACTCCATCACGGGACACACCCACAAGCATCATTTGAAAACGAGCAAACCGGAGGAGTATCGTTTGTTTCCAATTCGTTGTGTCTGCGAGATCAAGGATTGACCTCACATGCCTTCGAAACGGTAGCGAATGTCCTCCCTGTTAAAGATGATGTTCCGAAACTGACCCGGCTGCTTCTCGTTCAACAGTTTTCTTCCCCCTTTCGCATCAATTAAGACCCGGAAGTTTTCTTCTCGCCCATCATACTGTGCCTGATCTGCATAGGTCGTGATGAGGATAATATCAAAAGCAAGGTCCTCCCCCTTCGGCACTTCCAGCAACTGGTACGAATGGATGAACCCCTGGTCCAGCGCTTCATCACGAAGTGCTTTCCAGTTATTCTCGTAGTAATAAATGGTTTCTGCTCGCTGATCCCCTAAGATCTGGACAAAATCCATGGTGCTGATTTTATCGCTCGATTGGCCATATCCATGAAAAAATAAGCTTGCCAAAACCATCAAAAGTGCCGAAGTAGAGTTCCGTTTCATTGTATCCTTTTTATGCCATTTTTATTTTCAAGTTTTCCGGTAATAAGCCATCCACCAAAATCCTCGGAGACTGCCATCACCAGTTCATTCTCCCCTTTCTTCAAATTCAGATAGACCGCGTCAAACAACCCAACAGTCCCCAGGTATCGATAGTCTCGACTCCTCCACCGATTCGTGCCGCGATAGATGGGCGCTCCATTCAGGAGTACGACCACCCGATCGCTGTAACCAAATTCGAGCAGTTTCATCTGATCCCGGTTTGAGTCGATCGTCACCTTGGCAAACACAGTGTTCGTTTCAGTCCCGTCATAGAGATCATGAACTCGTGAGATGTTGGCCGCAGTGCCTTCCTCTACCTGTACGTTTCCCACCCACTTTCGTTCACTAATTAGGCCCGCTAACCCATTTGTTTCATCCAGTAGGTCTTCTGAGAACTTGTCAGAAATACTCCACCGCTCAATTAATCCTTCGATGGGTTTTCTTTCAATAGGGTTAAAATCCTTAAGATCCGGAGTCTCCGTAGAAACTTTTACATCGGCTACATGCATCCCAGACCGATTGCCTCCAGTGAGAATAATTCCTCCTGGCTCCACTGAGGTAAACGTATTCCATGAAAGGTTGGGCTGCACACTGCCATTTAAGAAGACCTGTGCCTGATCATCCTTCACCAGAATTTTTACATGTGTCCAATCATCATAGCGGTATTCATAGGGGAAGGAGTACCTTTCGCCAAAGTAGAGCTGCCACGGAGTCACCCCTTTGATTGAAGCTCCAGCCTGATTCGCATCTGCTTTCCCTGGCAAATGTGGACGAATGTAAAATTGCTCCGCATCCTTATTTTCCTTGGCCCGGAAGTAGACTCCCGGGAAAGCCTGTTCCTGCTTCAAGTAAACGTCATATTCAATCGTGCCATTTAGAAATGACACATCCTTCAACCGGATAGATCCACCCTGGAGGTAGATCGCATCCTTGCCTTTGAAGCTTTCCATCACGTAAGACTGTGCCTGAATTTCCCAGTTGATTGTATCAAGTGGAATGACCTGCGTACTGGCAACCCTCGCCAGTACAGCACAAAAAGTTAGTAGCATAAGTTTTTTCATACCACATACTTACGGCGAGCCAAGGGCTGTGAAATAGTGAAAACCATTCAAGTTCATTCATTGTCATTCACCTTTGTTCATCATCCGGAAGTTTAGGACATTTGAAGCATGTCTAGTGAAGTAAAAGAGATCGAACGGCTAAAGAAGTCTATTGAAAATCAAACCGGATGGGGCCCCGTCTCCAACTGGCACAGCAAGATGTTTGAGGAGCTGTCGGAAGCAATCTTCAAGAAGACCCAGGTGGTGTTAAGCGTCGCCACATTGAAACGATTTTTTGGGGTGGTCAAACATGATGGCTCACCAAGCATTACCACCCTGGATGCACTGGCCAGGTTTTTGGGCGAAAGTACCTGGACCGCATTCAAGACCAAAAAGAAGACCCCATCATGGAAGATACAGGCCCCGGGTCAGCCCTTCTATGTGTCCATTGGATTCATCCTGGCGATGTTTACCATCGGCCTTTTAAGCAACAGAGGACCAGAATTAATCATTAATGCATCAGAATTCGAATTCAGCAGTAAAGTCCTGAGCAGAGAGTTTCCAAACTCGGTAGTATTCGATTTTAGCATCCCTGAAAACCTTCAGGCAGAAAATTTTCAAATACAGCAGTACTGGGACCCCTCAAAGACCATTGAGATTGACCCGACGCAATCTCAGGCGACTGGGATTTACTACCATCCGGGATACTTTGAAGCTAAACTGCTGATAGACGGCCAAGTAGCAAAAAGACACAACCTTTTCCTAAAGAGTGAAGGATGGCTAGGTCAGGTAGAATACGAAAACACCCCAAAGTACTTTGATCCGATCCTGTCAAAAGGTACAATGAAAGCACCGGAACCGATCGCTAAAGAAATAGCTGCCCTCGAAGAAGCGACGGTCACGTCCTTTCATTTCATTGACGATTTAGGCAAAGTCTCCGCGGACAACTTTAAACTACAAGCCACCATCGTCAATAGCTTTGACGATCGATGGGCTGTATGTCATGCAATCAAGATTTATTTTCTGGGTACCTCAGGCGCTTTCATCATTCCATTTTCCAAACTGGGCTGCAGCTCTGACGATAACCTCATGCTCAACGATGTGTATCTCAATGGAAAATCCAACGACCTGTCTGCGTTGAGTGCTGATTTCACCGAACCCATCTCTTTAGAAATCAAGGTTGAGAATCAGGTGGTAAACATCTCCATAGCAGGTGAAAAAGTATACAGCATGGCTTATTCCGAGTCGATGGGCAACCTCGTGGGGATGAGATTCAAATTCATCGGCCTTGGTGAAATTCTCAAGTATCAACTGGCAGATCAAAACGGGGATGTGATTCCACTTTAGCTCCCCTTTGAATGTACTTGAACCAAGTTGAACCGGTTTGATTGCCGTGCATCAACAAATGTTTATCAGGTTTGATCCCGAAACTCAAAATAGAATGCAACATGAAAATCAATCAAACCTTAGTGCTGGCAACTGCCATCCTTTTCAGCTATGCCTCCCTGGCACAGGATGTGGGAGGTAAAACGTTAGTCAGTCAATCAAGAACCACAACCGCAAACATCGGCAAATGCGAAATGACCATTGATTATCACAGTCCTTCTGTGAAAGGACGGAAAATCTTTGGAGGCATCGTACCATTTGACTTTGTAATAGATGGAGTGGAATACCCCTGGAGAGCAGGTTCAAATCAGCGAACCACCATCGACTTTAGCCATCCGGTTCAAATAGAAGGGCAAAAGTTAGATTCCGGTTCTTATGGATTTTTGGTGCTAGTCTCAGAAAAGGAATGGACGTTGATCTTTTCATCCGGCAAAACCTGGGGGGCGTTCAACTATGATCAAACCAATGACGTTCTCAGAATACCTGTCGAAACACAAAAAGTACCCTTTCAGGAATGGTTGAGTTATGAGTTCCGAAATCCAACTTCCGAATCGGTCGAAATTCAGCTGCGATGGGAAGAAACTGCTGTGTCCTTCAAGGTGTCCACCAATGCCCTCGATAATCTTCTAAGTGACCTCGAAGCGATGGAAGACAAAACCGCCTCGAACTACCAGAGCCTCGCCATGCGGACACTGGAGAAGTACCCTGACAAGAAGGAAGAAGCCCTGGAATTCCTGGAAATGTCTTTCTCAAAGATCAAGGACTATGAAAACGAAGCCTACCGAAAAGCCTACCTTTTCAACTATCAAGTGTTGAAAGGGGAGCTGCTTGTCAGCATGGGCAATAAAAAAGAAGGGGAAGCGCTGATTGCAAAAGCACTGAATGAAGCAAGTGGTTTCAATACGTACTACTATGCACTCAATAAACTCCTGGTAAAAGGAGAAGAAAAAAAAGCGTTGGATCTGTTGAAGGGTCAGGTAAAGAGAGATCCGGAAAATCGGGCTAACCACTTCGCGCTTGGAGAATTTTATCTCAAAATCGGTGATCAAAAAAGAGCAACCGAAAGCTTTAAGACCGCGTATGAATTGGCGAAGGGAAGTATCGGCGAGAACTATGCCAGGTACCTCTACTTTCAGAACAAATTGGTTTTGGAAAATCAGTAAACAAGCCACCGCTGACATGAAATGGATACCATCAATCATACTGTTGCTCAAAGGATGTTTCCTTTGGGCACAGTCTTATGAAGCAGATACCAAAACCCTGGAAAGCATCGGGAGGGTGTACTATGAAATTGTATCAGGGCCCATCGGGCAAGCCCGGGATTTTGACCGATTGCGAAACCTGTTCCATCCTGATGCCAAGCTGACCTACAGCTTCTGGTCTGAGGAAGAACAGGCCAACAAATTGATGCCGATGGACATCGAGGGCTACATCGAAAAGCTCGATTACCTGGACAAGAAAGGATTTTATGAGGAAGAATTGTTTGTCTCAAGCCAATCCTATGGGTCCATCACCCAATCGATCAGCACCTATCGGTTCTGGATGGAAGACAAAACCGCGGAAGGACGAGGTTTGACCAGCTATCAGTATTTCTGGGACGGTGAACGCTACTGGATCATGTCCATGTTCTGGATGATGGAAAGTGAGAAGTACCCAATTCCTAAAGCGTTTTTGGAGGGAGCTTAAAAGAAACACTATGCCCCATGACCCTACCGGCGTACTTTGAAATCCCGAACCCCTGATTTGCCAGAAAAAGTACGTACCTGACATCCCCGAACGCGTACCTGACGGTCCCAAAAGCATACCTGGCTCGCCCCAGAGCACACCTGGGGTTCCCGAACGCATACCTTCAGGGAAAAAATGAATACCTGAGCTACCCAAATGGTCACCCAGGCCTCCCAAGCGCATACCTGAGAGAAAAAAATGCATACCTGACGCACCCGAAAGCATCCCTTATGTTCCCAACTGCATACCTGAAGCGTCCAAGAGCATACCTGCAACTCCCAGGTCAGTACCCATGGCTCCCAAGAGGACCCCTATATGTTCTGAAGGTAGACCTAAGACGTCCTACAACCACCGACTTTGCGGGCTAAGGAAAATAGGTTTCAAGGGCGATGAAATACCTGTCTGCGATGAACTTTGCTCCCGCTTCATTATAATGCACGTCGTCGGCCAGCAAATCGTCAGTAAAGCCCGTAAACATATCAACCCCCGTTACAGTGGAAGTGGTCGTGCTTTGAGCTGCCGCAATGGTCAATATATCGGATTGGATCCGATTGAAATAATGTAGTAAATCACCCGTCATGATCTCCGACTTTCCCGGTGCCAACTGCTCCACAATGATCACCACATTCGGATTGACTTCCTGAAGCAGGTCGATGATGGCATTGACATTCGCAATGGACTGTTCATAATCAAGGTTTTGCAACGCGTCATTTCCCGCAGGTGAGCTGAAAAGTACAATGTCTGGGATGCCTGTGGCCTGAATCCATCCTTCCAGCCCCGATAGAATTTGACCAGAAGTCCACCCGCCTCTTCCTTCATGGTCAAGATCGAAATTTCGCTCATTAAATGCAGGATAAGAGGCCTCGTCCTCCACAGTCCCAATGTAATCAAACGCCCAGCCAGCAGCCACCATTTGTTTCCAAAGTTCGTACCGGAAACTTTCAAAGAAGGGCCTAGCTCCCTCCACACGGGAGGCGCCAAGAGACATGATCTTCAATCCGGGGCTCGCTTCCGAGTTGAAGTCAGTTTCCATCTCCTCGTCACCTCCACAAGCGACAATGAAGCAGGCAACCAAGAGGCCCATAAGTAGGTATTTTCTATGATTCATTGAAAAGAGCATTTACCTATTCGTACAAGGTCAGACGTTTAAACCCTACCAACACTACCCACCCTTAATTCCCAATCTCAAAGGTCTGATCGTCCCGTCCGACACCACGGATAATCAACGTCCCCCACCCGTTAGGAAGTGGCAACTCCTGGGTTCTCTCGACCCCATTGTCGGTAATCTCCAAGCCTCCAAAACCCGCCATCACATTTTGAAGCATACCCCCGGCACCCGTCGCAAAATATGGATTAGAGCCTCCTGCCATTTCGGAGATCACTCCGAAGGGGGGTACCAGGTTAGGTTGATAGCCTTGCTTGAAATATTTCATGGCTTTATCCTTATTGCCGATCCAGTTGTTCAAAATGGAAAGGATTGCAAATCCCATAGCCGGTCCGCCAACATCGTACTTTGATTCATAGTAGGCAATGTCACGCTCAATGGCATCCTCATCCCGAATCAAATCAAGTGGATAAGACAGTAGATTGACATCAGCCTGCTTAATGGTCTCTCCTGCGTATCCATCATATTCCTGCGTCACTCCACCCTCAAACTTCAGTAGTCTAATTTTTTCGGCGGTTTCATCCCAGGAGGGGTCAGCGGACTTGCCTAGTTCCTTTGCAGCGAGCGTCGCATACCGTAAGGCTACTTTTGCTACCCCATTCGTAAAGGCATTGTCATTCACTCCCTCAGCATATTCATCCGCCCCCACCACGTTGTTGATGCTGAGCGACCCATCGGCGTTCTCATCAGTGCGGCTCACCCAAAAATCAGCCACTTCTTTCATGATCGGATACCCCCTCGAGGCCAACCATTCTTTGTCTTTTGTTACCTGGTAGTATTTCCAGCAGGCCCATCCAATATCTCCGGTGATATGGTGCTCAAAGGGACCTGTCAAGGCCCAGATCGGAGTTGCTTCCTGCCCATCCTGATCCGACTCCCACGGAAACATTGCGCCTTCATAGCCATGGCTAAAAGCATTTTTCTTGGCCTCATTCAATCGCTCAAAACGGTACTCGAGCAATGATTTTGCAATGTCCGGTTGCAGCATCAGGAGCGGTGGGTACATCCACAACTCCGTATCCCAGAACACATGGCCATTATACCCCAAACCAGACAAACCCATTGGGGACATGCTGTAGGCAGTCCCGGATCTGGCAAATGAATACAAATGATACAAAGCAAACCGAATATCCCTGGTCAGAGCCTTACTCCCGGTGATCTCAATGTCACCACTCATCCAGAGCTTGTCCCACGCCTTCCGATGTCGTTCAATGTTGCGATCAACTCCCTCAAGGAATGCATACAAGGTCAAGCGCTCAGCCTCATTTCGCGGGTCCGCGAAATGTTCCGAAGTCACAACAGAGCCAAAAGTGGTGAACTTCAGAGACTCCCCTTTCTTCAGTTTCTTATAAAACTTGACCTTGTGGTCATTATAATTCAACTCCTGGTGGATCAGGTGTGGGTGTTCTTCACCCTCAATGATGATGGAAACAGCGGCGGCCACTTCCAACTTCCCGGTGGGGCTCTGAGCCGTTGAGGTCATCATTGGAATCTGCTCACGTCCCGGAACGTCCACCGTGGTAAAATAATTACCTAAATCTCTCAAAACCTCCGGGGCAGTCATGACCGAGGCAGGAGCCAATTCTACTTCCTTTTTTGCCTTCACCTCGACCTGTACCATGTTCGTAAAAGGCAGGTGCCGAAGCGCCCGAAGCGTGTAGGTAATATCCATCGCTTCGTAACTCACCGTGGAAGTGAATTCTCCGTATCGAAAGTTAATGGTTTGCTTGTGAGAGATCGGATTGCTGAAAAGCTCCTTGTATGCATTTTTCTCCTCCTCGGTAAACTTGGGATTAGTAAACTCTACGTTGGCGGTATTGAAAACCTGCATGATGTTGGAAACACGCCCTCGTCCGTAGGTGTCAAAGGCGCCATTGAGAACAACCTCCTTAACCTTGAAAGGCTCCGGTGACGAAACCAGCCCTACCATTCCGTTCGCCATGGTAACACCAAAATAACTTTCACCAGCATCCGGGTCAACAGTAATGCTCCATTCATCCTGAGCAAAAAGAGAGACTGCCAAAATCGAAAAAATTGTACTTAAAATGCTTCTCATAATCGATATCGTTTGTATTCCAGAGAGATGTCTAAAATAGCGAAAGAATACTTTTGAATGGTAATCGACAATCCACCTAACTTTACCCTTATGTCAGAAAAGAAACTGTTTTTGCTGGATGCTTTTGCATTGATTTACCGAGCCCACTTTGCCATGAGCCAAAACCCCAGACTCACCACGACGGGAATCAATACTGGGGCGATCATGGGTTTTACCAATTCACTCTTAGAAATCATCACCAAGGAGAAACCCACCCACATTGGGGTCGCCTTTGATACCCATGCCCCCACCTTTAGGCACGAAGAATTTGCCGAATACAAAGCCACTAGACAGGAACAACCTGAAGAGATCAGGATTGCCATCCCGTACTGCAAGAAAATTGTCACAGGATTCGACATTCCTATTCTGGAAAAAGACGGGTACGAAGCAGACGACCTGATCGGAACCATTGCGAAGAAAGCCTCCAAAGAAGGTTTTCAAGTGTTCATGATGACTCCCGATAAGGATTTTGCTCAACTGGTAGACGAACGAATATCCTTATATAAACCGGCACGGATGGGCAATGGGGTTGAGGTCATGGGAATCCCGGAAGTGCTCGCCAAGTTCGACATCGAGCACGTAGATCAGGTGCGCGATGTCCTCGGTCTGAAAGGAGATTCTGTTGATAATATTCCCGGAATTCCAGGCATCGGCGACAAAACAGCTTCGAAGCTTTTGAAAGAATTTGGAACAGTAGAAGGTATCGTCGAAAACGTCGATCAGCTCAAAGGTGCTCAACAGAAACGTGTACAGGAGTTTGGTCAGCAGGGGATCATGTCAAAAGAGCTGGCCACGATAAAAATTGATTCGCCAGTGGAGTTTGATGAGGAAGCGCTCAAATATGGAGAGCCCAATGCAGAGATCTTAAGACCTGTTTTTGACGAACTCGAATTTCGAACCATTTATAAACGAGTATTTCAGGAAGAAAACGACATCAAGAGTGGTGATTCCAGCCAATTGGGATTATTCGACTCCGCCCCTGCAGAACAGACGACCCACCGCAAGTCCATTGACTCGGTGGATCATACCTATCATCTGGTTCAGGACGCTGGGCAAATTGCCGACTTAGTGGGCAAACTGGAACAGGTATCCTCGTTCTGTTTTGATACGGAAACTACCAGCCTTGAAACCAGGGATGCATCACTTGTTGGTATTGCTTTTTCCATTAACAAGGGAGAAGCATGGTACGTCTCCTGTCTCAACAGTCCTGAGGAAATCATAAAAGAGTTTAAAGGGGTGCTGGAAGATCCTTCCATCGAAAAAGTCGGGCAAAATCTGAAGTATGACATTCAGATACTCCGAAACTATGATATCCATGTCAAGGGAAAAATATTTGACACCATGCTGGCCCATTTTCTATTGGACCCTGAATCCGGAAGCGGGATGGATCTTTTGGCCGACACCTACCTTGACTACAAGACCATTTCTTACGAGTCACTCGTCGGGCCGAAAGGAAAAAAGCAGAAAACGATCGATCAGATTGAGCCTGAAAAAGTCAGTGATTATGCGTGTGAAGATGCAGACATCACCCTGCAACTTAAAGAAGCCTTAACCAAAAAGATTGCAGAAAGAAATCTGGAAAAACTGCTTCATGAAGTGGAAGAACCACTTTCATTTGTCCTCGCAGAGATGGAATATGAGGGAGTGAAAGTGGATACGTCGACGTTGGAAAAAATGTCTGTCGAACTGGATAAAGTCTCCCTTGATGCTCAGGAAAAAATCTTCGAAATAGCTGGAACCACCTTTAACATCGGCTCGCCCAAGCAGCTGGGTGAAGTGCTCTTCGAACGACTCAAACTCGTAGAAAAGCCCAAGAAAACAAAAACCGGACAATACGCCACTGGCGAGGAAATTCTATCTAAGATGGCTAATGAACATGAAATTGCCGCCAAAATCCTCGAATTTAGAGAGTACCAAAAACTAAAGTCCACGTACGTGGATGCACTTCCTAAACTAATCAGCCCTACCAGCCACCGAATACACACAGACTATCGTCAAACCGTAGCTGCGACGGGCAGACTCAGCTCGAACAATCCAAACCTCCAGAACATTCCCATTCGGACGGAGAAAGGTCGTGAAATAAGAAAAGCGTTCATCGCGGCAAATGATCACTACCAAATCATGGCAGCAGACTACTCTCAAATCGAGTTACGAATCATGGCCGCCTTTTCCCAGGATGAAAGCATGATGTCAGCCTTCAAAAATGGAGTGGATATTCATGCTAACACCGCCGCCAAAGTGTTTGGAGTGGATGTAAATGAAGTCGAACCCAACATGCGAAGAAAAGCCAAGGAAGTAAACTTCGGGATCATCTATGGGATCTCTGCCTTCGGACTGTCTCAAAATCTAAACATTCCCAGAGGTGAAGCGCAAGAGATCATCGACTCGTACTTTGAGCAGTTTCCCCATGTGAAGAGCTACATGGACAACACCATAGAAAAGGCAAAAAAGGACCAATACGTGGAGACCATCCTGGGCAGGAGGCGCTACCTGAGAAACATTAACTCCAAGAATTTTACCATGCGTGGTTTCGATGAACGAAACGCCATCAATGCACCGATTCAGGGGAGTGCTGCCGACATCATCAAAATAGCCATGATCAATATCCACGATTGGATGAAGAATGAAAAGCTGCAATCAAAAATGATTATGCAGGTGCACGATGAGTTGGTCTTCGAAATGCATCGGGAGGAAGAACAGCTCCTAATCAGCAAAGTAGAAGAGCTTATGAAAAATGCACATCCCCTGGAAGTCCCAATGGAAATAGGTATTGGAGTCGGCGAAAACTGGCTGGAAGCACATTAACTAAAAATTAAGTATTCCGATAGGTATTGATAGATCGCGTACTTTTACGAAATTTTGACCAATGCTAACATCTACTCCATCCTTTTCAGACATTAAAAGGGCACACCAAAGAATCTCGCAGTACATCATTGAGACTCCGGTTATGACCTCAGCAAAGCTGGACGAGCTCGTCGGCTGCCACATGTATTTCAAGTGTGAGAACTTTCAAAAGGTGGGTGCATTTAAGATGAGAGGTGCAGCGAATAAGGTATTTGCCTATCGACCTGAAGAACGGTTGAATGGATTTGCTTGCCATTCCTCAGGCAATCATGGCCAGGCTGTCGCGCTTGCCGCAAAGCTTGCAGGGACCAAAGCCTACGTGGTCATGCCGAAGAACTCGACAAAAGCAAAGATCAATGCGGTCGTTGACTATGGAGCCGAAATCGTACTTTGCGAACCCAATGACCAAGCCAGAACAAGTACCTGCAATAGAATTGTGCAAGAGACCGGCGCTACGCTGATCCATCCCTTTGATGACTACAACATCATTGCCGGCCAGGCAACCGCAGCAAAAGAACTTATTGAACAGACCGAAGATCTTGATGCCATCTTTGTTCCCGTGGGAGGAGGAGGGCTGGCAGCCGGAACCGCTTTGGTTTCACACTACATCGATCCTCCGCTGGAAGTCTACTTAAGCGAACCGGAAGAAGTTGATGATACCTACCAGTCGCTGAAAGCTGGAAAGATCATCCCCAACAAAACGGCCAACACGATTGCAGATGGATTGAAAACGACGATTGGTGAAAAGAACTTTGCCATCCTGAAAGAGCATGCGGATGGCTGTTTTACTGTCACAGAAAAGGAAATCGTCGCTGCCATGCGGCTTATTTACGAGCGAATGAAGATTGTGATTGAGCCGTCTTGCGCAGTCCCTTTTGCAGCCCTCATTAAAAACAAGAAGAAATTTGCTGGAAAGAACATAGGCATCATCCTTACCGGAGGAAACGTGGATCTTGCTAAATTACCTTTCTAAGCCATCTAATCATGAAAACCCTACTCTACTGCTTCCTGTCGCTGTCTTTCACTTTTGGTTTAAGTCAAGAAAAGCTACAGGTAGGGATTGTTCTGTATAAAAGTCAGGAAAAAGTCGAGCAGACCTTTCAACCAATGATGGACTACGTCGCTTCCAAAATGGATCGAGAAGCAGAAATCCACATCGTCCATGAGGATGACCTTGCTTATTATCTGGAAGATGGAACCTACGACATAGGCATATTTACCGTGTTCCCTTATCTCAAGGAGAAAGCGGATTTTCCGGATCTTAAAGTTTTTGCCACCCACCATGTAAATGGGAAGGATCACTTCTACGGGACGATCCTGGCAAGCAAAGAAAGCGGCATTGAAAACTGGCAAGAACTGGTTGGAAAGAGATTTCGTTTCGTGAAGCCTACCTCTACTTCCGGTTTTAAATATCCAAAAGGAGTTCTTGAAGAACATAGCATTGATGTAGATCACGGTGCGCTGGAGTACGATTTTGCTGGAGGACATGAGGAAGCCATTCGAGCACTGCTATCGAACGAAGTAGATGCCATCGCTGTGGACGAAACCCGATTAGGAAAAATCGAGGGGATATCAAAGGATCAGTTCATTGAGTTGGAGCGATTTCGAGTACCGTATCACGCCTATGTAATGTCGCCAAAGCTTGATACTGCCGTCTCTAAAAAGATCGCCTCCATTTTCGGGGGAGCTCATCGGGACCCCGCCACCAGGGCGCTCTGGGATAATCCGCTTGGCATTACAAGATGGGAACTCAAAAAAGACGAATACTATAACGTGATCCGAAGGTACCTGAGAATCATCAGGGTACAGCCGGAAGTTGATATCAACATTACTTCCACGGACAATGCAAAAAAGAAATTGGAAGTCCTGGGTGATGTAAAAACGGTGATGGAAAGAAGGATCAGAAGGTACCTGGCCGAAAGCAACCGATTCTCAAATAAACACACTCACACAGCAGAGTATGCAATAAATCTTGATCTGGCTGTCACCGGAGATCATTTTAGTTACCAAGTCAAAATTAATGATGAGTACATCACAGATGGAGAAGTGTATCCTGACTCAATCAATACCACCATCCCCAGAGTTACCGCGCTTTCGCTACTTAAGAAGGCTGTCATCAATACCAACCTCCTATTCAACGGCGAAGAATGGTTTATCACCTACGGATTCAATGATGGGCTTAACCTGGAGGATTATGAGTTTTCGATTATGGACAAGAGGGGCAGAAGGATTCCCATTGCTGATACCGAAATCGATAAAATCGATGAGCTGAACATTTTCTTTAACGAAGATGATCAATTCTACAAAGACGCTCCTGTTCAGATTCAATATGGAAAGGAAATAAAGGTCGAATTTGAAGAAGATGTCACAGATATTGGCACCTACAATATATTCAGTAGGAATTTTTGGAACCAGAATTATTGGGATAAGCTAGGCCTCATTGGTGGAATTGTGGTGGCCATTATCTCAGCTATTATCGGTAAAGTAGTAAGTGATCGTAAGAAAAAGAGGTTCAAAAACATCTTGTACCAAACCAATAATTTGATCAAGGAATACGTCGACGGACACTACAAACTGGAGGCCAAACTAATTGATCAAAAGGAAAAAATCAGCGAAGCGCTTGAACAAGGACACATCAACGAGAATCAGTTTTTGATCCTGAAACAACGGATCGAAGACATGCAAAACATTGTGGAGATTCATCATCAGGGAGATGTCAGTATTACTGATAATGATGCCAATGAAATATCTCGAATGGTGAAAGATGGCACAGTCACTGAAAAGGATTTTAGTCGCATCATGAGCATCTTAAGTAAGAGTAAGCCAGTCAACTCTTGAGAAAGATCTTTATCATCTGGAATCCCGCCTCTGGTGGGAAATCATCCAAGATTCTAAAAGAGCTGGTCGAATACCTTGATGCAGCCAACCTCCATCATACCATCGCAGAAACACAAAAAGACAAAAGTGCTACAGAAATCCTTGAAGAAAAGCTGGATACCTCCTTCACTGATTTGATCATTATCGGAGGGGATGGAACGATCAATGAAGCCATCAACGGACTAAAGTTCGATCTCCCGGTAGGCATTATTCCCGCCGGAACGGGTGACGATTTCGTAAAAATGGTCGAACTGGGCAGTTCGCTAACAGATAAAATCAATACCGCGGTGCACGGGGAGGTTATGCAAATGGACCTGGGGATTTGCAATGATCGTAAGTTTATCAACGGCATCGGCATCGGATTTGATGGTCAAATTGTGGAAGACATGATATCCAAAAGGGTGTCATTGCTTAAGGGACATGCCGCCTATTACTACCATGTGCTGAGAATACTTGGTGGGTATAGAGAAAAGAAATTTAGCTACCAACTGGATCAGCACTCATTTGAAAAGCACCTGATCCTATTGACGATTGGCAACGGATCTACCTTTGGTGGTGGGTTCAAGCTGATGCCCCAAGCTAAGATCAACGATGGCTTGCTGGAAGTTTGCGAGATTGGAAAAATTTCCGGGCTGAAGAGGTTCCTCAATATTCATAAGTTATCAAATGGCACGCATGGAAAGCTCCGGGCAGTGAATCACTACCAGGCATCTCGGGTCAAAGTAACAGACAACCCTTTACTCTTCGGTCACATCGATGGCGAACGTCTGGGAAATCCGCCTTTCGATATTGAAGTGTTGCCAAACTCACTGAAAATACGTGTTTGCACCAAATAAGGGACATCCCTATTTGCTCAACTGAGATAATCAGTTGGTTCGGTCCAATAAGATTTTCATGAGTTCTTCAGCAGCCACCTTCCCCTTCTTCTCCACAAATCCTCTATCTGTATTGTCCCCGATCTCAAATACAATGGACGGTATGCCATGTTCCTGATAAAAAAAGTTTCGGGAAACCATGGTGGGCTGAATAAATTTGGAAGGTTGGACATTCGGGTCACTCACTCCAAGGTTGGTAGATATTCGGTTGATCCAATCAAAGACCAAAAGATCTTCCTCATTGACTACCGAGGAATCCAAAGGATAATAGATGTCCCGCCAGGTGGAATGGAAGTCCGATCCAAAGACAAACTCGACGCCCGCTGCTGTTTTCTCATGTAGAAAATCTCTCACCGCTGAAGTCTCTGGCTGATTAAACTCCTGCCAGTCTCTATTGAGGTCAATTCCTCCCGTATTGTGCCTCCAGTGGCCGTTATCTACTCCATCCGGATTCATCAGAGGCACATTGTATACAGCAAAGGAGGATCGAAAGGCTCTTGCGAGGTCTGAGTCATCGGCGATGGTTTCAATGAAAGATTTCATAGCTAAAAATCCGGTTACCTCGGGCGGATGCTGCCGCGAAATGATCATCACCCCTTTCTTAGTTTGTTCATTACCGATTTTCATCATCCAAATGGGTCTGCCTTCCCGGCTATCACCAATGGTTGATCGATCAATTTCTTCAGAGGCAGCAAGGGTGTTCATCCAATCATTCACACGAGAGGAGGTCCAAAGTTCTTGCGCCGCCACCCAAACGGGCTCCGAAGTAAGAGACAAGGAAAACTCAATGGTCTCTGATACACTCCCAATACCCCATCCAGCACCGTCAAATCCTGTTACAAGCGAAGAATCCAATGGTTGAAAATTAATCCCGTCATCGCTCACTTTGGGATAATAGCGACTTCTGGAATCCGTGTAAGTCAATTCGATTTGAATCTCAACAGGATCGGTGGACCAGGCCTTAAATGCATACCAGGGGCTTGGATTGATTGGATAGTTTTCTGCAGTGATCAGAAGGGTGAAATGGTTGGCACTGTCCATGACAATTCCATTCAGTCTCCCTCCCTCAAAATCATTTGAAAAGAAAATCGTGCGATCATTGAGTGCCCAGGTTCCTTTCCATTGCTTGTTGGTAGGTCTGGTGGAAGTATCGACCAGCTCGGGAGGCTCATTCTGGCTTGACTGCGCTTCACCTCCGTCCGGGGCAGTTTGACAGCCAAAATATGCAAGTGCGCATGCAAGGGGTAATAGGTATCTCTTCATAACTTAGAACTGTGTAAAGGTCAGGATTTAAGAACGCCCTTCTTCCTGAAGTGGAAGTAGAAGAGCAAAGTGACAATGATTACGATGATTGAAATAAACTGTGAATGGGAAACGATCCCTTCGACGATGTATCCCCTTTCCTCATCTCCGCGAAAAACTTCGATAATGCCTCGGCCCACCGCATACAGGATGATGTAAGAGAAAAACAACTGCCCATCAAAACGTTGGTGTCTTTTCAACATGAAAAGAAAGGCCAAGATCGTCAAAATCATGGTAGAGCTATACAATTGCGTAGGATGAAGTGGGGTATGCAATGGCTCGGCCTGTGAAAGCGAATCCGTAAAGGTCACCCCCCAGGGAAGGTCAGTGGGTACGCCGTGACAGCAGCCGGCAAAGAAGCAGCCTAGTCTCCCCATGCCGTGAATTAGACATGCAGTAATCGCAATTCGGTCTAGCATAGGCCATACCGGCCATTTCTCCTTTCTGAAATACCAGATCACCATCGGAATGGCAAAAAGCAGGGATCCATAGAATACAAACCCAGTTCGAAAATTCCGTTTCATATTGGCCAGGGAAGAAAAGTAGTAGGAAGGGTTTTCCAGGTAGAATAGGAGTTTTCCTCCGACAAAAGCAGCCACGATGATCATAATGGCCAGGTTCTGAATTTTATCCCGCTCAATCCCCATGTCCTTCTTTGCTGTATATGACATATAAAAGAAGCCCAACAATGCCCCCATCATGATCATAAACCCATAGGTATGAATTTTAAAGGAACCAATTTCAAACAATACAGGATGCATAGCGATTAATAGGTATTTCCACGAAGTAAATTAGTGACAACCTCAAATATATTTGCATATGTGATGCAGAAAGCGTGAAATGAGACTATTTGATTTACTGTACAGCCAGCTTAAAAAAAACCCAATTCCTGATGCTTTTGCTCATAAAGTAAATGGTAAGTGGAAAAAGTATTCCACTCAGGAGGTAGTTAAGTATTCCCAGGTCCTAGGACAAGGTCTTATTGAACTTGGGGTCAAACAAGGTGACAAAGTCGCCATCATATCCGAGGGAAGACCTGAATGGATCATCGTTGACATTGCATGCCAGCAGATTGGTGCCATTCTGGTACCACTCTATCCGACCTTAAGTACGAAAGAATACGAGCACATATTGGAGGAAGCTGAGGTGGACACCTTGTTTGTGTCCAATGGCAAAACATTAAAAAGTGTCGAACCTGCTGCCAAAAAAGTAGGCCTTAAGCAAGTATTTACCTTTAATAAGATTAGAAATAGAACTCCCTGGATTCAACTTATATCAACCGGAAAAGGAAAGCACAAAGAGGAACTAAAGACCCGGATGAAGACTGTGAGCCAGCAAGATGTCTGCACCATCATCTATACGTCGGGAACGTCAGGTCAGCCAAAAGGTGTGATGCTGACACATCAAAACATTTACAGCAATGTCATTGAGTCTCAAAAGATCAATGTGCTGGATGCCGGTAAAGACCGGGCACTTAGCTTTCTGCCGCCCAACCATATTTATGAGAAAACAGGACTTTACATCTACATAAAGGGAGGCATAGGAACGTATTTTGCCGAAAGCCTGGATACCATCGGAGAAAACCTGAAAGAAATACGGCCCCATACTTTCAATACGGTTCCACGGCTTTTGGAGAAGGTATATGACAAGATTATCAAGGCTGGCGGCGAACTATCCGTAATCAAACGTGGTATTTTCAACCGGGCCATCAAAATCGGTCTCCAATATGACCCCAACAAAGATCAGGGGACGTTGTACAATCGACAGTTGGCTTTTGCCAATAAGCTGGTGTTCAGTAAATGGCGAGAAGCCCTGGGGGGAAATATCAAGCAGATTCAGTGTGGTGCTTCAGCATTGCAGCCACGGCTGGCTCGCATTTTTTGGGCTGCTGGGATAAAAGTTCTTGAAGGGTATGGGCTCACGGAGACCTCACCAGTGATTTCCGCCAACAGAATAGACAACATCCGCATTGGATCCGTAGGAAAAGTGTATGAAAATCTGGAAGTGAAACTAGGAGATGAAGATGAGATCCTAGTGAAAGGCCCAAGCGTGATGAAGGGGTATTACAAACACGATGACCTCAACCGTGAAGTGTTTGATGACGAGGGATTTTTCAGAACAGGAGATGTTGGAAAGCTCGCGGATGGATTTCTCTACATCACTGATCGCAAGAAAGAGTTATTTAAAACTTCGGGGGGATTATACATTGCACCTCAGCAAATTGAAAATAAGCTGAAGGAATCCCGATATATCGAACAGGCAATGGTCGTTGGTGAAGGGGAGAAATTTCCTGCTGTGTTAATCGTCCCCAACATGGATGAACTAATGACCGTAGTGAGTAGCTCATTTGAACTGCTTGACATCAGTGAAATGAAAAAAGATCCTAAAGTGGTAAAAGTCTATCAGGATGTCGTCGACCACCTAAATCTGGAACTTGGAAATTGGGCAAAAATCAAGGAGTTCAGACTTCTGAACCAACAATGGACCCCGGAAACGGGTGAGCTGACGCCCACAATGAAACTAAAACGAAGAGTGATCAAGGAGAAGTACAAGCTCTACATTGATAACATCTACCAAGATGGCAAAGGGATCGATTTTGATGAATTCGAAGACATTGATATTGAAAACATGTCAATAGAAGAGTTGGAGAAGTATGAACAGATGGAGGTGCTCTAACTCTTAAAAACAGAGCTTTTGTTCTGACTGCTATCAAAAACCCGGATGGCTACCACATCAGCTTCCGCAGTCTTTTGATCATTTTCGTCAAAAAAATCACACTTCAGAACTGTTTTTCTACCCTTGGCTTCAATGACTGTGGCTCTTAGTCTGACCTTCGAATTCCGTGTCGGCTTCAAGTACTTGACCGTGAGAGTACCTGTAGCATAACGATATTCCGGCATTGAATCCAAAGATCGTTCCTCTAGTTTATACGAATGTGCCATAGCAGTGCACATGCAATGGCAATCAATCAGCGTGGCCATGATTCCCCCGTTCATTAGATTTCTCCATCCATGGAATTTTTCCTGGGACTCCCACTCGCAGACGGCTTCTTCACCCTCCCAGTAACTTTTGATTTGTAGCCCTGCATCATTATGCCCACATCCGTAGCAAACATTCTCCGGCATATGGTCTTGAAAGTATTTTGAGTTACTCATCTTTGTATCTTTAGTTTCAAAGAAACGAAATATGTATCACACCCTAGATCTGCATTTTCAAAATTACGAACATGCAATAGCGGCCTTCTGCATTGAGTCCTCTAACGGATTGATTCTAATTGAGTCCGGACCCTTCAGTACCTTCAAAAGCCTTGCAAAGGGATTAAGCACATTGGGTTATTCTATCAATGATGTAAAAAATGTACTGCTCACACATATCCATTTTGATCATGCGGGTGCCGCATGGGCATTTGCAGAAAAAGGGGCCAACATTTACCTACACCCTTTCGGTCTGAACCATATGCACGATCCGACAAAGCTTGTGGCCTCGGCCACCATGATCTATGGAGACCAGATGGATACACTTTGGGGTCAAATGAAGGCCATTCCGGAAGATAATCTTAGGATGGTCGAGCATCAGGAGGTATTAGAGATTGATGGAAAAACTTTTACTGCGCTTCACACACCTGGACATGCCAAGCATCACATCGCATGGCAACATAAGGATCATATTTTTGCTGGTGATGTGGCAGGTGTCAAAATTGAAGGGGGACCCGTGGTTCCACCATGCCCTCCGCCAGATATAAATATTGAAGACTGGAAAAGCTCCATCGATTTGATCATCAAGAGGAAACCAAAAAAACTGGTGTTAACTCACTTTGGAGAGGAGCATGATATAGTCGGACATATGGAGGAACTAAAATCGATTCTGGATGACTGGTCCTTATGGATAAAAGCCAAGTGGCAAGAAGGACTCACCAATGACGAGATCACACCACTTTTCATGAAGTACACGGCAAATCAGCTGAAAGAAAAAGGCGTCTCAGATCTGGGAACGAAACAATACGAAGCTGCCAACCCCTCCTGGATGAGTGTCGCCGGACTTGTTAGATATTGGAAGAAAAAAAAGTCGTGAAGTCATTCTTCTCCTCTTAATAATTCAAAAAAGCTGTAATATTCCAGGGAAAAAGCATCAAAATCCGTGAGAAACCCCAAGCTCAGTGAGTCATCCTTGAGTTTGAGGACGTCGTAACTTCCCTGAGGAAATTCAAGACTCATTTCAATGGAATCGTAACGGTACCAGCTGGAGTATGCCGTGTCGAGACTGCTGATCAAGACACTATCGTTATCCATGAACGTCCATTCCAGACCATTGATGTTTGGAAGACGATCATTTACGTCAAGATTTAAAGGATTAGAAACTACCTCAATGCTCGATGTGCTGAATACCCAATTGCCCAGGAGTGGTGAGACGCTTTCTCCCGACATCACATCTTGTTCTCCACAGGAAATGAACAGCACCAAAAAACAAGTAGAGCTGAGGAACCTTACAAATTTTCTCACTTAGAAAGTATCCTGATTAATTTGAGCAAAGTCCGGGGCTTGCGTTACACTCTGACTGCGGAATCGGCAGGATCAGATCAGGATCCAATGGAGAGATGATAGGGTCTGGTCTTCCTCCAACAAGTATTCCTCGGTTATACCCGTTTGCGGATTGCCTGCGAATATCATGTAAAATCTGACCTTCATAAATCAGCTCCCGATTTCTCTCCAAAATAAGACTATCATAAAATCTGGCCGGGTCACTGGCCAGATCCGCCTCAGAAAGCTGCGTAAGTCCTGCTCTGTCCCTGATCAGATTAAGGTCCGCTAAGGCAGTCGCATTGATTACTCCAGAATTTTGTTCATAGATAGCCTCAGCACGGTTAAGATGGATTTCTGCCAACCTGATCAAGGGCACCACATCTGTATTTCTGAGGTACTTTGCCGTGCTAATTACCGCATTATTAACCGGATCTCTATAGTAAGCGGTGGTGACATTGGTGGTAGCTGATGTGGTAGTCAGATCTACACTACCCCGCAAATCAGCATCACTAAATTGAGGATTGTTAAACAAAACATCAGAGCTGATTGCATCCTGATTAATTCGGAATGCTGAAAGACCTTCACCTACCAACGAGGAGTAGAGTGTAGACAGCCCGGACCCGGACCCAGGGGTTCCAGTGCTATTGCCTGCCGTTTGTTGAATGGCAAGGACATCTTCCGTGCTATTCACCGGGTTATTAAACGCATCCATTGGTTGACTGGTAAGGCTAAAGGTACCGTCAAGCACATTATTCAAATGATCTTCTGCCACGTCATATTCATTCTTTTGCATGTGCAATCGGGCCAGGTAAGCTTCGCAGGCGTAATAAGATATATTGGTTCCGTTCGTGCCAAGTCCCTGCAGATCCGAACTAGCAGACATCAAATCACTCTCCGCCTGATTGTAGATGTTCTCAAGACTCGCCCGAGTAGGGGATCCAATTTCTGCGACGGACAGGATCGGCTCTGTAATCAAGGGTAAAACAGCGGTAGATGATGTAGCACTACTGTACTGTGGGCCCCACAGTCTCGCCATCTCAAAGTAGATAATGCCTCGGATCGCTGTTGCTTCTCCACGTATTCTGGAACGTGAAGTGGTGTTTTCTACCTGATCAATGTTTGCAAGAATGTTATTGACCAGATTGATCGTCTCGTAGGCTCTTCGCCAGTTGGACTCCACCCTCAAATTCGTCTCTATGATGTCTTTGTTGATAAAATTCTCATACGAAGGAGCTGCGGACTCGTCCCAAAACACTTCAAAAGGCAATATGATAATATTCCCACCACCATCAACCAAAAAACCGGATTCATCATTCCGGATCAAGAGCTCAGCAATCATCTGGAAATCGCCGCCTAGGAGCTCTCCACCATCGATACCATCGGCGATCCCCATCAAGTTAAAGTAGGCACCAGTTAGCGCTTGTTGAATAGAAGCTTCATCTACGAGCTGTTCTCCACTAAGTGAATTGGACGCCTCAATCTCCAACAGATCATCACAGCTAGTAGTCGAAATGAAAAGTACAAATACGAGTAGAATACTAATTCTCACGGCGATATTTTTTCTAAAATTCTTCATGTTTAAAATCCGATTTTAATGCCTGACAAAAAGATTCTGGGTTGCGGAGCTGTAAAGTTGTCAATGCCTCGACTAATATTTTGCCCGATGATTCCGTCAAGCGGATCAAAATAACTCACGTCAGGATCCAGGCCACTGTATCCGGTGATGGTAAATAAGTTCGTAGCTCCCACATAAATACTTAGGCGATCTAATCCAATATTAGAAGTATCGAAATTGTATGTGATTGTGATGTTTTTGAGTCTCAAATAACTTCCGTCCTCTAACCACCTCGTAGAAGGTTCGGGATCAATCTGATCTGGATTGAGCACTGGGTTCGAAACAATGTCTCCGGGCTGATACCATCTATTTACCTGATCAGATGTCTGATTCAATAATAGAATGCCACTATTGGAGAGAAACTCGCCTGTAGCATTGTAGACGTCGACTCCGCTTACGAACTGGAACAATGCTGAAGCCTCCCAATTTTTATACGTCACCGAGTTGGTGAGACCTCCAAACAATTTGGGGTTTGGATTGCCCACTGGCCTTCTCAAATCCGGAGACCAATCCGTGGTGCCTTCGGCAGTACCATCATTATAAAGTGCTTCTCCCGTATTGGGATCAACTCCCATGAATTCAACCAGGTAGAAAATACCCGCAGGTTGATCTTTTAAGAATGCATTGGTTCCGACGATTGCCTGCTCTCCTGCCAGGTCTGTGATCGTGTTGGTGTTCGATGAGATGTTGAAATCTGTGGTCCAGGAAAAGCCATCCCGGTCAATGTTCCTGCTACTTATTAGAAATTCAAATCCAGTGTTTTCCATGGATCCCACATTATTAATGATGGTACTCTGGCCGGAGGTTTGAGAAACCGGGATTGGAAACAAGAGATCATCTGTTTGTTTCAAATAATAGTCAACCGAACCCGATACTCGACCATCCAATAGGTCAAAATCGACGCCCACATTAAATTGGCTAGTTGTTTCCCATTTCAAGTCAGGGTTTTCAAGGTTGATGACCTCGATTCCCTCGGAGGTCCCGTACTGGTTTGTCAAATAATTCAGACGATACAAGAAATCATCCGTAGGAGTGTTTCCAACAAGCCCATAACTAGCCCTCAGTTTTAGGGAGTTGATTGTTCCGGAATTGAAAAAATCTTCGTTATGGATGTTCCAACCAGTCGAAAGTGCAGGAAAAAACCCATATCGATTGTCCTCGCTGAAGCGAGAACTTCCATCGATTCTACCACTCGCTTCCAACGAATATTTGTCTGCAATTGAATAGGAAACTCTGGTGTAAGCAGATACCAATGCATTGGCACCCCCCGGATCAGGAGTATCCTCAATGGAAGGGCCTTCTAACAGCGAAATACTGTTGACAAAGCCTCGTATGAACTCAAAATCTGTTTTTGATTCCTGGTATGACCCTCCCAGCACTACAGACAAGGCTTCATTGTCATAGGTGAACCATCCATTGAAAACGTAATTCTTAACGTCTGCAGTTTCAAGCTGGGACAATCCCGTTCCCTCGCCCTCCAGCGTTTCGGGACCTTGCCGTCTTTCTACCCTGACATCACTATAGTCAATACCTCCATTCACATCAAAGGTCAGGTTTTCATTAATCTCATAGTTAAGCCCCAGACTTGCAATTATTGAATTGTTTGTGGCATCAAAATCAGCAAAATTGACCTCTGTCAGTGGATTGTAAAGTAAGCTGAACGTATTGAGACGAAAGGCGTCTGAAGGATTATACGTATCTGATGGCGGGAGAGCCAATGCCTGCATCGGACTGCCCAGATCCTGATCTTCGTTTAACCGATCATCGTCGGTATAAATATAATTTAGGTTGAGATTGGCAGAAAGCTTGGACGTAATCTTACTGTCCAATGACAGGGTCCCATTGAATCGATCAAATTGATTACCCACCAAAATGCCCTCCTGGGTTGAATAGCCCAAAGAGGCAAAATATCCTAACGACTCATTACCACCTTGAAAGTCGATATTCGCACGATGTGAGAGTCCACTCTGAAATATTTCATCCTGCCAATCCGTATTTTGCCCATTATTCAGCCCCAGGTATGCAGCAGGCAAAGTGATCGACGAATTGTTTGGAAAGTTGATTACCAATGCGCTCGGATCCGTAACTCCTTGAAGTGATTGCTCCCATAGCGCAAGGTTTTCCTGGGTAATAAACCCTTCAAGTCCCAGAATTGGATTACGCAACGTACTTTCAATGAACATTTGATTGAACTGAGAAGGAGACATTAGATCTAGCTCTTTTGGGGTCTGACTGACCCCAAATTGGTAGTCCACATTGATCTTTAAGCCGCCTTGATTTCCGCTTTTGGTGGTAATTATGATAACTCCATTTGCTGCCCTGGTGCCATAAATTGCAGTTGCAGCAGCATCCTTTAATATTTCAATAGATTCGATGTTGCTAGGGTTGATGTTGGATTGATTGCCAGAAACCAGCGGAACCCCATCCACTACATACAGTGGCTGATTCGAGGCTGTCAACGAAGAGCCGCCTCTGATTCGTACCGTCGTTCCCTGCCCCAACTTCCCACTCGAATTTTGCACAAAAAGCCCTGCGGTTACTCCTTGATTGGCCTGCTCCAAATTGATAAGTGGCACCGGACTTACTTGCGAAGCATCAACACTTGAAACACTACTTGTAAGGTCGTCTTTACTTTGTGAACCGATTCCGAAATTCACCTCATCAGCTGATCTCCCGCCAGGCATCGGGATATCAAGGCTTGTCTGACCAGTGAGATAAACAGTCTGTGTACGATAACCCTCCGCAGTAATGATCAATGTCTCATAACCATCAGAGAGTTGTAAAGTAAAATTACCGTTAGCATCAGAAATTGTAGCGGCGTCTGAGCCATCCACCTTGATCGTTGCTCCAGGGATTCCTTCACCATTCCCGTCTTTGACAGTACCACGAAGGGTCGTTTGGGCTAAAACTGCTTCTGAAAAGAGAAACAGTAGTAGGCAGGCTAGTAGTTGCTTCATAGAGTGGTAATTGAGTAAATGTGTATTAAAAATAGAAAGATTATATCACTACCGAATAAAAAAAGGCAGGAAACCATGTCCTGCCCTTCGAGTAGTTGAGTTGTAGTCCTATTATTTATTCATACCGGAGTGATTCCACCGGATTTTTGAGTGCTATTTTTAATATTGTTGTGGATGCAATCGACAATGCTACCAGTATAAGAAAAACAAACGGCAGCATAACGGTAAGAATTGTTGCAGCCTGATAGACTTCAAAAATGGATCCCATCAATGCGTCGAGAGCAAAATATGAACCTGCCGCTCCGATCGAGGCAGAAATCAGAAGTAGCCAGAAAAACTCTGTATTAAGTAAGATGATGATCTGATTTACGGTTGCTCCCAAGACTTTTCTTACCCCAATTTCTTTGACTCGTTTGATGATATTTAGTGAGACAAGTGTGTACAATCCGATCGTTGATAAAATCAATGCCACGACCCCAAGAAATTGAAACATGTACATGATGTTGACATTCACATCCTCTGCATTCGAAAAGCTGTTTTCGTATTCCGCGTCAAACGGTTTATTCGGGTGTAGTTTCAACCATTCTGACTCCAGCATATCATATAGCCTTACAGGATCCATCTCACTCTTGACGAGAAGGAAGTAGTCGACGTCTTTTTGAGAAAGCCGAATTCCGGTAGGATCAACACCATCAAAAAAGCCCTGGTCGTAAAAATCACTAATGACACCGACCACGGTCAGTCGAGTACTGTCATCAATCCGAACGATCTGCCCCAACGGCTTCTCCCACCCAAACTCTCTTACGAGTTGCTCATTCACAACTATTGAATTTTTTCGATCATTTGCCTGAAGATTGGAGTCGAAAAATCGGCCTTCTACCATCTTGAGATCCATGAAGTCAAAGTACTCAGTAGAAAAGTCCATCATGTCGGCCTCTACCTCAGAATCTCCGCTCTTCAAGGTTCTACTGTAATTCCAATCACCAATTCTATTGAAGGTGCTGGCAATCGCTGTGATCTCTGGCATTTGCTCCACCACAGGTCTGAAGCTGGTGAGTTGAGATTGGTTTTCTATGTCAATGGATAGCATTTTGTCCTTGGAAAATCCCAGGTCAAAAGCCTCTTGATATTGAGTATTGTTGTAAAATGATAAAGCAGAAATCAACGCCAATGCCGTCAACATATATTGCGTGCCAAGTAAGACCTTAGAAAATTTACTACTTCCCCCCAATTGGAAATTTCCACGCAATATTTTAACAGGCTGATACTTACTGATATACAGAGAAGGGTAGGCTCCTGCAATCAGAGCTGTGATTATGAGTAAACCAGCAAGGAAAAAATAAATTTCAGTATTATCTGCATAAGAAAGTTCAAGGTCAATAAAAGACCAGATCGCGCTGTATGAAGGAACCAGGGCATCAGCAATAGCCAACCCTACCAATAGCGAAGCAAAACAAAGGATTAAGTTCTCACCCATAAATTGAGCGATCAACTGTTTTCTTCGACTGCCCATCACTTTCCTGATTCCAATCTCTTTTAGACGTTTGCTTGAGACCGCAATCGAAGTGTTAGTGAAATTGAAACAAGCGATCAACAGAAGTTGAATGGCCATAATGACCGGCCCAATGATCGCTGAGGATGGTGGCGCATTGTTAAGCCAATTGGATCGAATCCCATCTGAATTCTCTGCCAGTGTAGTAAGCTTCTCGAGATAGTAACCATCAATCTGAAAATTCTCACGAGCCTTGTTTTGCTGCTCGATTGAATTTGCATTCATGAAGTCCAGGAGATTCTCAGGGTACTGACCATCGGACATCACAAAAGTTGCAGCGTTAAAGAACTTCCAGTCATCACTTTTGATTTCTCTAAAATCTATGAAGTTGTCATAATGGGTGATGGCATTGAATGTCATGGACGAATTAAGGGGGATCTTCTCAAGTACACCACCCACGATAAAAGGGTGTTCGTTTCCATCACCATCTATCAAAGTCATCCGTTCTCCTCTCGGATCTGTACTTCCGAAATAGGTCTCCGCCATCTCTGTTGATAGAATTATCTGACTCTTGTCTAAAAGCGCACTTTTATCTCCATACTTAAATGGAAATGTGAACATCTCAAAAAAATCATCTTCACCAAAAGCTACATTCCGCTCTAAAACATTGTTTTCTTTTTTGATCACATAATTGATGGACTGATACCTGGAATAGTGACTGATTCCTGGAATTTGGTCTCGAATTTGCTCACCAAGTGCAATGGGAGTGATTCCATATTGCACTTGCTCTCCCTGGACAATTTTGTACGTATGGACTTTGTAGATTCGATCATGGTTCAGATGGTTCTGATTGTAGTCTGCCCCAAATTTCCAATTAAGATATCCGACTATACAGCAAGCTAGTGAGAGACCCAGCCCCACCAGATTGATTAGAACATAGGCTCTATTTCTAGAAAAATTCCGTAGTGTGATTTTAAAGAAATTTCGAAGCATAGTCTCCAGGTTAGCGATTGTAGTTCTTCAACAAACATGCCATTACCATTATAACGTTGATTATCAGAATCTTATGAAAAATCCTTAAGAGTCAGGATGTACGATAATGAACCTGAGATCGTCCAAATACAAAAAAAGGACAGGAATCATTTCCTGCCCTTAGAGAGTAGTTGAGTTGTAGTGTACTTTTTATTCGTATCGCAATGATTTGACCGGATTTTGCGTTGCTGCCTTGAAAATTCTTATCGAAGCAATAGTGACTGCCAGAGAGATGAGCGTCACAAAAGGAATTAGTGCGACTGGCACACTCATGGCTTGATACACTGCAAAAATGGAGGCCATCAATGCATCTATCGCAAGGTAGGAAAGGCCGGCACCTATTGCCGAGAAAATTAGCAATAGCCAGAAGAACTGTTTATTCATTCGAACAAGGATCTGTTGGATGGTCGCTCCAAGCACCTTCCTCACACCAATTTCTTTGATGCGCTTGATCATATTCAATGAGACCAAAGTATATAATCCAATACTGGATAGAACCAGTGCCAAAACGCCTAGAAAAACAAACATCTTCATGACATTCCTATTGACTGCAACCAGCTCATCCACCGCCTCTGACTGAAAATCAGCATTGAAAGGTTTATTTGGAGCCACCTCATACCAGGTAGCTTCCATTTCCTTGTAGAAATCCGTTGGGTTGGTATTGCTATTCAACACCACAAAATTCATATCATCTTTCGCACAAAGCCGAAAAACAGAGGGTGGGACCGGTTCAAAAAATCCAAATTGATAAAAGTTTTTCATCACCCCTACCACATTAAGTCGAATCGTGTCTTGCATCACTAAGACTTTCCCCAGCGGGTCCTCCCAGCCCATCTCTCCCACAAATTCTTCATTGACAACAATCGAATTGCTTCGATCGTAGTCGTATAAATCAGGATCGAAATACCGCCCTTGCAGAAGATCCAATTCCATAATGTCTGCGTAATCGATGCCTAAGTAAAGAATCGAGGCTTCCAACTCTTTATCCTCTGATTTAATGTTCCTGATGGAATGCCACCATCCGATATGGTTCGCGCTACCAACTGCCTTATTTACAGAAGGCTTGGATCGTGCCAGGTTGTAGAATTTTTCAAATTCAGACTGTGAGCTGACTCTCACACCCAAGATGTTGTCTTTTGCAAAACCAATGTCTACACTTGATTGATAATCCGCATTATTTGCAAACGCTAGACTTGAAATCAAGCCAATGATTGTAAACATGTATTGGAATCCAAGAAGCAGTCTTGAGAACAAGTTGGTTCCCCCAAGTGAAAGACTTCCTCTCAAAATATTAACCGGCTGATATCTACTGATGTAAAGCGACGGATAGCCACCAGCAATAATGGAGGTCACAATGAGTAGGCCTGCAAGAAAACCATAGATTTCAAGATCTTCGGTTAGAGATAGTTTAATATCTATAAAATCCCATAGGGCATTGTAGGTTGGCACTAGGAAATAGGCAATCAGTAGGCCAACTAGCATGGACAAAAAAGACAAGATCAGGTTCTCCCCCATGAACTGTGCGATCAACTGACGTCGACTTCCGCCCATAACTTTCCTGATTCCAATTTCTTTGAGCCTTTTGCTGGAAATTGCAACTGAGGTATTTGTAAAGTTGAAACAGGCAATCAGCAACATCAAACCTGCCATAATAAATGGGACAGTGACTGCAGGGGGTGGCGGTGGCTCGTTGAGCCAGTTATATGGCATATCAATCACGTGCTGTGCCAAATCTGTCAATCTTACAAGATAGTATTCTGAAAATCGAAAATCCTGACGTGCCTCGTTTTGAACCGTAATAAAGTTCTCATTAAGATCGTCTAATAGATTTTGTGGGAATTGACCATTTTCGGTGAGAACAAACGTACCTGCAATGAACCGGGCCCAGTCATTAGTTTCGGCATTGTTCATTTTGTAATAATTGTCAAAATTAGTGAGGCCCCTAAATCGAATGGAAGAGTTTTGCGGAATCCTTTCGAACACACCACCGACGGTCATCAGGGTTTGCTCTCCATCACCATTGATCAAATACATCGTCTCCCCGGTAGGGTCTACTTCTCCAAAGTAGCTTTCGGCAGCTTCCTTGCTCAGAATGATTTTACTCGGATCGCTAAGAGCAGATTCATTCCCATATTTCATGGGTAGAGTAAACATCTCCAGAAAATCGGGCTCAGCGAATCCGATATTCTGATTAAATACTTTGAGATCCTTTTTTAGTACAAATCCATTCGATGCATACCGTGAAGTCTTGGAGATTCCAGCATACTTATCTTTCAGCTGAGCTCCGAGTGGCAATGGCGTAATGCCCATCTGTACCTGATTGTCTTGCACGGCTTTGTATGCGTGTACCTTGAAGATTCTTTCATGATTTTCATGTTTCTTGTCAAAATCTGCCGAATACTTATAGTTTAGGTATCCCACAATGCAACAAGCCAAAGACAATCCAAGGCCAAGAAGATTGATGACCACATAGGATTTGTTTTTGAGAAAGTTTCTTAGCGTGATTTTTAGGAAGTTACGTAACATAGTCCTTTGAGTTGGTGTTCTTACAGTCTAAGAGTGTGCCAGAACTTATAACAATTTGAACGATAGCTACTTAACTAATAGATCAAAAAGCACAAGTGTCCGTAATCGCACTCTTGCTTGATCAACTTTGATCATATGGATAGATTCAGTTTTTGCTAAAAGGTTGCTTGAAGCATTTCTTTTTTAGATGATTTGTCATTCTTCCTAACTTGCACAGTCAATTTTGGTCCTCATACTCAGTGAAATAAATGCCTTATTTCTTCAGAAAATACGTTGGCCCAAGCATGCTTGTCACAGCTGCATTTATTGGTCCAGGAACCCTGACCGTCTGTACATTAAGCGGCGCTTCAATGGGGTTCTCGCTAGTGTGGGTTCTAGTAGTAGCCACCTTCGTCACCATTCTGTTGCAAGAAATGGCTGCAAGGATTGGACTGGTTACGCAAAATGGACTAGGAGAAGCACTACGATCAAATATTAACCAACCTTTTTTCAGGTCGTCAGCGATTCTGTTAGTGTTTACCGCCATCATTATTGGGAATGCAGCTTACGAAGCAGGTAATATCTCAGGTGCGGCGCTGGGCTTAGAAGGAATATTTGGAAAATCGATGAGTTGGCCTCTATTGATTGGCCTTGTTTCGCTAATTATTCTTTCCGTTGGCAAAACAAAAGTTCTGGAACGAATTCTAATTGGTCTAGTATTTACAATGAGTTTAGTTTTTATAGTGACTGCAGTTCTTGCCAAACCCGACATTATGTCGCTTGCTAAGGGGTTCATCCCCTCCATCAATAGCTCAAACCAGTTGTCGGTTTTGGCACTTATCGGAACTACAGTTGTCCCATACAACCTTTTCTTACATGCATCTACCATCAAAAACAAATGGAAAAATAACAGCCAGCTGCGTGATGTGAGAATTGAAAACTCTGTTGCCATCATTTTAGGAGGAGTTATCTCTACCGCCATAGTAATTACCAGTGCGAGCACTATCTATGGAAGTGACATTTCTGGGATGAATGAAATGGCCAAACAACTGGAACCCCTTCTAGGCAACTGGGCTAAGGTATTCTTGACCGTGGGGCTGTTTGCTGCAGGTGTCTCTTCTTCAATAACTGCCCCCCTGGCTGCTGCCTTTACTGCTAAAGGTATTTTTGGCTGGTCAAAAGGAGTAACCGATCCTCGTTTCAGGATCGTATGGTTCGTTGTTTTACTCTCAGGGGTGGTCATCTCAGTTGGTGGTTTCAAACCGATACGCATTATTCAAGTGGCTCAAATTGCTAATGGGATCCTACTCCCGATCATCGTCTTCTTTTTACTTTATCTCTGCAATAAAAGAAACTTGTTAGGGGCCTATGTTAACAATACATGGCAGAACGCCCTCGGAATTCTAGTGATTGCCATGAGTTTGATCATCAGTCTTAGGAGTTTAAATAGCGTCTTCGACTTTCTGTGATGTCCATAAAAGTAGATTTAAATTGTGATCTCGGTGAGCTCGGTGATTCTGAGTTAGACGAACAGATCATGCCATTCATTTCCTCATGCAATATCGCAAGTGGGGGACATGCAGGAAATGCCCAATCCATTGAACGAACCGTGAGTCTAGCGAAAAAGCATGGAGTCTCGATAGGTGCGCATCCTTCATATCCGGATAAAGAAAACTTCGGAAGATTGGTCATGGAAATTCAGAATAAAGACCTGGTAAATTCACTTCATAGGCAAATTTTGATGGTATCCAATGAATGTATCAAGCAAGGTGCGAAGCTGAGACATGTCAAACCTCATGGTGCACTCTACAACCAACTAGCCAAAGACAAGGAGCTTTCAAGGGTGGTTTGCAGTATCATCCGGGACATTGACCCCGCATTACAACTTTATGGACTTGCCCATTCTGACATTGAATCTGTGGCGAATGAGTCGAAGATAGTATTCATTCCAGAAGGGTTTGCAGACCGAAAATATGAAGCAGATAAAACATTAATGTCCAGAAAAAAGGCTGGAGCCGTCATCACAGATCTTGCAATGGTCCTAGCTCAGGTTGAGGAATTGATCCTAAAAGGAAGGGTCGATGCAGAGGGTTGGCTCGAGGTAAAGGTTAAGTCTGTTTGTTTACATAGCGATACCATCGGAGCAGTAAATTTGGCAAAGCAAATCAGAAGGCATCTTGAAAAGCACGGGGTTCAGATTACTTCAGTTTAACCAGGTCCAATGGAAGGTAACCTTCCTGGGTGAAAATGTGATCCTTCTGCAAGCATCAGAAAACATCGCAATCGAAAAAATCCATCAAGCAAGTAATACCATAGAAGAGGTACTGGGGGATCTACTCACTGATATTGTGCCTGCTTATGATTCCATTGCTGCCTTCACTCGTCTTGATCTGAATTCGTTTATCAAAAAGCTTGAAAATTGTAAATTGGAAGACTTAGATGAATTCAGTAAGCCTACCATATACAAAATACCAATCTGCTATGAGTATGGAGTCGACTTAAGAAAAATCAGCGATTATGTGGGTTTTTCCACTGAGCAGGTCATCAAACTTCACTTGCAAGGAACCTATCGGGCGCTTTTTGTAGGCTTTACGCCTGGATTTATTTATGCTGATGGACTGGATCCAAAATTGGCATGTCCAAGAAAAGAAAGTCCAAGGGTCAAAATTGAAGCAGGGTCAATCGGTATAGCGGGGGTACAAACAGGCATCTACTCGCTAGATAGCCCCGGTGGATGGAACATCATAGGCAAAACACCCATGAAAATTTTCGATTTGCAAAAAAAGCCTCCAATGGTCATAGGTGTTGGAGCGACCTATCGATTCGAACGAATAACAATAGACGAGTTTAGCGCATGGGGTCAGTCAGAATAATTGATGTTAGTCCACTTGCAACCATTCAGGACCTGGGCAGGTTCGGGTACCGAAAGTATGGAATACCGCAGTCGGGAGCAATTGATCCAGCAGGAATGCAACTTGCAAATAAGCTTGTCAATAACGATGAAATGGCTCCGGTGATTGAGTTTGCTCTGGGAGGATTGCAACTCGAAGTAGTAGAACCCTGTACACTTGGGGTATTTGGAGCAGCCTTAAAGCTTGATGGTCAACCTGTAAGAGAAAATGCAGTGGCGGCAACCAAAGGGGCAGTGGTGGAATTATCATCACCAAAGTTAGTATACGGCTACCTGGCCATGGGCGGGAAGTTAATCGCAGAGAAACAATTCGATAGTTTCTCTACTTACCTACCTGGTGGCTTTGGTGGAAATAAAGGAAGGTTGCTTCGTAAGGGAGACCTGATACAAACCTCCGAGGTCGGCTCGATTCAAAACATTGCTTCCAGGGCTGCACCTGGTCAGATCATTCAATTCTACGAAGGTCCAGAATTCGCATCAATCGAAAGTTCCATTGGTGCGACTGACTATCAGATTGATCCTGTGAGCAATCGAATTGGAATTCGTCTGATTGGTAAGCCAATTTTGTCCTCAATTTCAGAGATCAAATCTTCCGCAGTAGTGCCCGGCACGATCCAACTACTACCGAACGGTCAGCTTGTTGTACTAATGAATGATTGCCAAACCACTGGTGGCTACCCAAGGATTGGAAAGGTCTATGCTAAAGACCTGTGGAAACTGGGGCAAACAAAGCCTGGCAATTCAATTAGGTTAAAACAGATTAGTTAAACCTGAAACCGAATTCAAATCCACCGATCAGGGTTACACCATTTTCTATCTCGATGAACTCATCGGACTGTCCGGTAATATATCCGATACCAAGACTTAAATCGAGATGGATGCCACTCGCATAATTGCGCTGGAAACCCCACACCGGACCAATAGTGAAAGTATCCAAATCGGTTGCAAATGTATCCCCACCTACCGTGACTATGCTTTCAAAAGTATATGATGACAAAAGCCCTACGTAGTTTCCAGAGTTATTTCTAAGGTTGCTTTTCTTCACTTGATTCCTCTTATAGTAATTTCTAAAAGAGGTCGTGAGAAATGGTGAGGTATATGCCTCCAAATCACCTTCTCCGTTAATATTTTGATAGAACACGCTATACGCTAAGCCTCCGCCAAAAGTAAAAGACTGCTTTTCTGCGGCCTTTACCTCTACATGAGCCATTAGAGGTAAAATGCTCAACGTAAACTGAGTTTTGTCAAGCGTCACATTTTGGTCTTGTGAATACGTACTTGACGCGAAAACCAGAACTAAAACAAAGGCAAACAGGGGTTTCTTCATAGGATGTAGTTGTTTTATTGTTTATTTCTTATCGTAAATCATTTTCTCGATTAAAAGTAGGCAGTTGCAATTTGATCTGCCAACTTTTCTGAAGCATTCTCCTTTCGGCGAAACCACATTTCCGGTTCCAACAATTCAAGTTCGGAAACGGCTGGTTTACCATCATTGTCACTAATAATATCTACCCTGGCATAAATTGGTATCGGATCACATGCTTTCACGGCTGCTATAGCAAGGTCAATTTCATCAGAAGTTGGTTCGTATTCGTGAACGGAGCCACCGAAGTCATCCTGGACTCTAAAATCTCCAGCCTTTGCTTTTTTCAGTACTGCGTGGGTGTACTCGCCACCAATGACCATCAAAGAAAGCTCACCTCGTTCAGTTATGCTTTTTTGAAACGGCTGTAGCATCATCGACTCGTTCCTTATCAGTTCTCTAAATAGCTTTTCATGTTGAGAAAAGGTCTCCTTCTCCAAGACATAGGTGTCTTTAGCCGCTGCTGAGACAACGGGTTTGATGACTGTCTTAGTCCATCCCAGTGCCGAATGGATTTCTGCCAAGGTTCGTTGATCACCAAACTCGATAAAATAGGTTTCAACTACATGGACTCCTTTGAACTTCAAGTCTTGTAAATAGTGCTTGTCCAGATTCCAAACCAATAAATCGTAAGAGTTTATGAGCCTTGTTTGAGCGGCAACTCTCATTAGCCAATCACTAAATTCTGTAAATCGTTCAGCGTAGTCCCAGGTAGTTCTAAAGAGTGCATATCTAGTGGTACTCCATTCAAATACCGGGTCGGACCAGGATTTTTTTGTGGTGATCAGCCCTCTTGATTGAAGTGAATTGAGTACTAGCTGATCTTCCTTCAATACATTGCTTACAAATTCGTCGGGATCAGATGGATCGATGTACCGATCGTCAGTAAGTAAGACAACATCAAATTGCTTCATTGGTTAATCTTCCATTTGAGATTTTAGCACCGATATGCCAGATTTAAAACTCATCGGTTGAAACCCTAATTCATGTTTTGCTTTATTTAAAATGAATCCAGTCTTTGGTGGGCGTTTGGCAGTCTGCTGAAAAGTACTTCCATCAACTTCCTCTATCAAGGATTTATCCAAGTCAAAAAATTCACAGGTGGCCATGGCCATATCATATGGGGTGAGCAACTCTTCTCCAGAAATATGAAATACACCTGCTGCTCTTTTTTCTGCGATGAGTGCACACCCTTTCGCAAGGTCCTCTGCAAGTGTTGGAGTTCTCCATTGATCGTTAACTACCTTGATTTGCTTGGCTTCTTCGAGGCTCTTTTTGACCCAAAGAATAATATTGGACCGTCCAAGGTTAGGAACGATTCCGTAGACAAGCTGAGTCCTTACGATGGCATAGTGAATGTCGCTTTCTTCCAGCAGTCTCTCTGATGCCAACTTGCTTTCCCCATAGTAGCTGATGGGTCGCGGAACGTCATCTTCCTTGTATGGCCCTGCCTCTCCATCAAAAATAAAATCCGTAGAGAGATGTATTAAGAAACATCCATTTTTTTGAGAGGATTCGATCAAATGGCCTACTGCAGTCACATTCAAACTCCAGCACAGTTCACGATCTGTCTCACACTGATCTACTTGTGTAAGCGCCGCAGTATTGATAATTACATCAGGTTTAGATTTGCTAATGACCTCGTCAACTTCCTTTTGTGAAGTTATATCCATCGTATGGTAGGTGTAGTCACCATCGCCCAGTCTACTCTCCTGAACGCCAGTAGCGATCACTTCTACATCGGAAACCTCTTGATAATATTGGATCAGCTTTTGACCCAAGAGCCCATTCGCCCCAGTAATTAGAATACGTTGCATTTATTCTGGATATACGTAGCCGTACTTTTCAGTAATTTCCTTTTTCTTCATTTGAATCACCTCCATCACCAAAGGGATCTCCTCTACTGGAACACTTTTCTCACCCGTTCTTGGATTTCTTTTTGAAGGTAGCGAAGCAATAATATCCACCACTTCAAGCCCTTCAACCACTCTTCCAAAAACCGTATACTCCCCATCTAGCGGGGGATATCCCCCGCCATTCTTTTGATAAGCTTCATCATTTTTTGTGGCTGGGGACTTCGTAAGATTGATCCCAAAACGATCCTCAATCATTCCTTTTTTGGAAAAAATATAATCAGTAATCTTTTTCTGATCTCGAGAAGCGTAAATAGGCTGGTACTCTTCGATCAGTTCACGATTGGTGGTGTCCTGCAGTAACTCCACCATCTTACCGTATAGCTCGTTTAAATCCACTGAAAGTTCATCCCAAGACTGTCCATCTACGATATAAAACTGAGTTGAAGAGGATTTCTTTTCCGGATTGACCTGGTCCGATTGTCTTGCTGCTGCAAGTGCACCCCGCACATGATATAATCCTTCAACAATTTCTGCAGGAATTCTGTCTTCCTCCTTTTCAGGTATACCCTCCTTGGTTGCAATGTCACCACCTTGGATCATAAAGTTGTCACTAATCCGATGGAATATGGTGCTATCATACCTTCCACTCCTTGCGAGTTCTAGAAAATTCTTTTTATGCAATGGAGTTTCATTAAATAGCAACAGAGTCATTTCGCCATGCTCGGTTTTGATCTTAACCAAATAATCATTTTTGTCATCGCAGGATACCATGATGATGAGACCTATCAGAATGAATAGTAGCTTCTTCATTTGTTGATTTTTACAATTCTGTATTTTCGATTCTCAAACTTAAGTTGAAAGTCCAGATTTTATATCATCTAATATTCTTTTACCACCGCTTTCAAGAATTTCATCAGCCAGAGCATGGCCTAGCTCAAGAGGGTCGCTTCCGAGCATCTTCCGACGGATGAGGTCTTTCCCATTCAAACTGGCTATTCCTCCAAGGAGTTCAATCTGCCCATCAAGATCCATTTGTGCATGACCAAAAACCGGTATACTGCAACCCCCATCCATTCGCCGCAAAAAAGATCGTTCTGCTGTCAAGACTTGCTCAGTTGGTAGGTGGTTGGTAAGCTCAGTAATGCGTTGCCTTTTACTCGAGGATAACTGTTGATGCACTTCTATGGCAATAGCGCCTTGACCGACAGGAGGGACAAATTGCTCAATGTCAAACCAGTATTTTACGTGCTCATCATAGCCCATTCTATGCACTCCTGCATAAGCCAATACCAAACCGTCCATCAGCCCACTTTGCAGCTTTTCCATTCTTGTCTGCAGGTTTCCTCTCACCTCTACGGTCTTGATGTGCGGGTAATAGTGCTTCAACATGGCTACTCTTCTTGTTGAGGATGTTCCCAAGACAAGATTACGATCGTTCAGATTAATATCTTTATCAGCTACGATGACATCATCCGGAGATTCACGCTCACAAAAGGCCACGGTATCAAAACCATGGGGAAGGCTCGATTGTAAGTCTTTGGCACTATGAACAGCAATGTCAATCGCACCGGTTGCCAGCATATTCTCAAGCTCTTCCGTAAATACCCCTTTACTGCCTATTTTAGATAAGGTCACATGCTGGATCTTGTCTCCCTTGGTTTCAATGGGTACAAGTTGTGGCTGATATCCCCCTGCATCTAATAGATCCGCAACATAGTTTGCCTGCCACATTGCCAACTTACTCTTTCGAGTGCCGATCTTAACAATCTCCCTTTCCTTCACTATTTAAGCTTTTGTTTATGTACGACAAATTTTTTTGGGACACATCCACCATAAATCGCCCATTGAGTACTTTCCTACCAATCAACATTGGATTTTTCATCTTGCTTCGGTCGGTCAATGAAATGCTGGTCTTATAATCTTTCCCAAAAAGTCGAATCCTTGTCTTAATCACATACCTTTCTTGTGCACCACCATTCGAACTCGTCACTTTCCTTTGATCCCATTCTTGTGTTTCATACTTTCTATATCCCTGGTCTGTTTTTAGCGTAAACAGTAGTCGATCTCCCTCTTGCCACACTTTTTTGCAATGCATCGAGGAACGGTAAGCGCCCGTATCGATTTTGGCTTGAATATTTTCGATACCCAGCTCAGGAAGGTCCACGATATCTACCCTTCCAATTACGGTCTTATTTCTTTTAGCCATCGATGACTCTAATGATATCCAGTGACAAATTTAGATGGGTAATTCTTGGATTTGAATTTCTTTCGAGATTCAAAGCTGCCTCATTAATCAGAGCATAGACCTTTTCAAGTTTTTCATATCCAAGTTTATTTGAAAAATTGGATATAAATGCTTGCTCTTCTTCATTTAGGACTGAAAGCTCGCCTCCTCCATAGTATCGCACCGCGTTTCTGACCATTGAAATGGAATAATTGAGGTTCTGCTTCTGGAAGGCTTTGCCGGACTTTGAGAAATCCTCACTGTTTTTTACCAAGGAGGATAAATCCTTCTTCCAACAATCAAGCATCCACTTTTGAAAAGACTTGTATTCCTGAATATTTTCAGTCGATGTTAGACTGACAGATTTACCAATGCTTCCTTCCGATAATTTCGCAGCCTCGATAGCTTGATCGTCAGGTACTCCTTTGTTGACCAAGTACTTTCTAATTTCTTCATCCGTATTTGGCGGGACTACGATCAACTGTGATCTCGAAGTGATGGTGGATAGCAATAAATCGTAGCTATAGGTCATCAAAAGGTAAATCGTCTTTTCAGGAGGTTCTTCCAGTACTTTCAAGATGGCATTTGCGGAGCTGGCATTCATCATTTCAGAACACCAGATCAGAATGATTTTGTAGCCTCCTTCCACTGAACGCATCGACACGTTCTTTAACAAGTATCTACTATCTTCTCTACCGATTAGAAGGTTCTTGTTTTCCTGCCCATACGCTAGAGACCATTTCTCCAGATCTCCGAAAGGGCTTGATTGAAAGAATTCTCTGAATTTTGGCAAAGCATCAGCCAAGACTTTATCATACTTAGAACTATCCGAAGCTGAGACTTTTGGAAAAATGAAATGAAGATCAGGGTGTACACCCTTCCTAATTCGTTGGCAATTGGGACAAACACCACAACTATCTTCAGATGTTCGCTGCTCGCACATCAAATAGCTTGCGTACGCAAGAGCCATCGGCATTACAGCACCTCCTTGTCTTCCTGCAAATAGCTGAGCATGAGCTACTTTCCCCCTTTTGTAGGACGAAATCAATTGTTCCTTTAATTCTTGATGCCCTGGAATATCTGAAAATTGCATGGCGTTACTTATTCTCCCACACCCGGTAATCAGATGTCATTTCAAAGATATGCGAAAGAACGGCCTTGTCCTCTGCAGTAAGCGCTTCCCCTCTGCGTTGCATGACTAACTCTGCCGTCTCAAATGCCTTTTTTGTTT
>CAZQDI010000015.1:7583-40068 GCA_964591785.1 uncultured Roseivirgaceae bacterium | reverse complement strand
AAAAAAACCTTCAAATGGCTTTCTTAAGGTAAGAATGAAAGCATCCGTTTTTCATTCTAATCCTGGACTTCCTTAATGTGGCATTTCATTAGTTTTAAAGCAAAATTCGATCGACCCGCTAACAATTCATGAAACAACCAACCCCTCTTTTACTCCTAATCCTACTCACCATGTCCAATCCGCTTTCCGCGCAGACCCCAACCAAATCCGAAGTGGTTCCCCTCCGTGGGAAAACCCTCTACTATGAAAAATACGGCCAAGGCGATCCTTTGATCTTCCTTCATGGCTACAGCCTGTCTTCCAAATCCTGGAGGCCGTACGTGGCTGATTTTGCAACCCGTTACGAAGTGTATTTGATCGATCTCACTGGTCATGGACAATCAGCGCCTTTCAAAGAAGTGCTTTCCTTTCCCAGCGTCACCAAAGACCTGGACGCATTACTCGACTACCTGGAACTGGATCGCATCAAGGCCATCGGATTCAGCTTTGGAGGAGATGTCCTCTATCAGCTGGCATTACTTACCCCCACACGCATCGAATCCATGATCACCATCGGAGCAGTAGGTTCATGGGATGTGAACGAATTCCCCCAGTACCAAGCAGGGTTCACATTCGAAAATCGACACAACTTTCCCTGGCTGGCAGACGCGCACGAAAGCGACGCACAGACGAAGGCCCTCATGGAGCAGTTTGTGAACTACACCGTACATTTAACCGCAGAACAACTCCAACGCATTACGCCCGAAGTACTGATCATGATGGGAGATGATGATGAGGGCATGGATCTTGCCGAAGTGGCGAGGGTGCGCAAGTACCTTCCTAAATCCGACCTGTGGGTACTCCCGAATGTTTCGCATGGAGCACATGAAGGTGAGAGCAAAGAAGAATTCGTGATCAAAGCCCATAATTTTCTATCCAAGGTCAACTAGAAGACTCTAAATGAGGCTGATTTGAACGTCTAGCCTGCGACGTTTCCGATCATGGCGACCTGCTCATGTTGGCCATCCTCATTAAATTTCCTTCAAATTGAACCCAGATGAAAACCCTCGTTAGCCTAATCCTACTGTTTCCATCCATTGCCTTTGCCCAACGCAACTGGGAGTCTGTGAAGATCAACGTCCATCCGATTACTGACCACATCGCCTACCTGGTCGGACGCGGGGGGAACGTGGGAGTGATCCATGGAGAAGATGGAGTGCTAATTATTGACAACCAGTTTGCTCCCCTCTCAGAAAAAATTACCACGGCAGTGGGCACCCTGTCTTCCGGGAACATTGCCTATGTGATCAACACCCACTACCATGGTGACCACACCGGAGGAAACCAAAACTTTAAGTCCTCCGGGGCGACGATCGTTGCGCAGGAACAGGTGCGCGAGCGGCTCGGAACTACCTTCCAGAATGAAGCCCTGGATAGAGAAATGGTAGCCAAACCGGAGTCTTTTTGGCCGTCGGTCACCTTTGTGAAGGACAGTACTTTCCGCTTCAATGGAGAAGAAATTGAACTGATTCACATCCCTGCTGCACATACGGATGGTGACGCGATCGTGCATTTCAAGAGCAGCAATGTGATCCATGCCGGCGATTGCTTTGTCAGATATGGTTACCCGTACATCGACATTTCTGCCGGTGGCTCCATCGATGGAATGATTGCAGCACAGGAGATCCTTTTGGAACTGGCCAATGAGGAGACCCGCATCATCCCGGGCCATGGAGAACAGGCGACAGCCTCCGAGGTGAAAGAATTGCTGGAAATGTTACGCAGCACCAAAAAGATCGTCGCCGATGCGCGAAGTGCAGGTGAATCGCTGGCCGCATTGATCGATCGTAAACCTCTTGCAGCCTACCATGAACGATGGAATGGCAGCTTTATCAATTCTGACCTGTTCGTTCGGCTGATTTATGAGAGTTTGCCAGAGGAATGAGGATTGGGAAATGAATAATTGACAATGGGCAATTGGTAGATCCCATTATCAATTAACCAGTGCTCCGTTTCGATACTTCTCTCTTTTCACCAGGTTGCCCTGCTCATCGTAGTACTTCCAGGTTCCAGTCATCAGATCGTCCTTAAACTTCCCCTTGATCTTCAACTCGCCTGTGGGAAAGTATTCGAAGTAATTTCCGTGCTTCTGACCATTCTTGATGCTCACTTCATACTTCAATGAACCGTCTTCATGCCGCTCCGTCTGACTGTCTGCCGCAAGATCCTCCAATTCGATATCAATCGCAGTGACCTCTATTTGCTCCTCGGGGAGAATACTGCTCAAAAGGGAATCATAATTGGTGGTATCTGCTTGCACCGTAGTTTCTGCATGGCGCTGCATGGGAAGCACCATGTTATCGATGGAAATCAAAGCCCTGGTCTGGTAGACGTCTCTGGAGGGGTATAGACTGAACGCTATTTGAGGAAAGTCTTCGACTACGTTTCTCCGTTTTTGCAGTAACTGAATGGTCTCCTGGTCGAGCATCCCTCCTTCCGTATTGACCAGCATTGGCAGTTGTAAATACAACAGAGCACTGTGCTTTTCCCCGAGTTGACGCATGAAACCCTGATACGAGATGCTGCGATCCAGTGTGTTTTCATCTACATACGCATCAATGAATTTTCTCAAAGTATTTGGCTCGTTGGCAAACACCACGTATTCCTCAATGACTGCATAGTACGGTCGATCAAAGTAAGTAAATAGCTTGCCCAGGATCAGCTTGAAAAATCCTTTGACCGACATAAAATTGATTTCATACCCCTGGTAATGGACTGCCTTGAATTTTACCGGCGTCTTTCGTTTGATTTGCCTACTTAGAAAAGTCATCCTCTCTTCGGCACTCTCGGCACTTCGGGCCTTCAGAATTAATGCCGTCTTCGATTGGTTCTCTTCAGTCTCGATTTGAGCCACGGCAATCTCATCGTCAATCCAGGAAGCAAAGTCTTCTGCCAGGTCAATGTCAAGAAACTTCTCCGTCTTGCGCGTGTAGGTGCTATATTCCTCGCCATAAATGGGATCATCTCGAAGTTGCTGATTCAGGGCTTCATAAAACTTACTAAACCGGTCGAATCCCAAACTGAAATAAATGGAGGTATTGACCGGCAGCACACGGGCAATATCCAACCCGCCTGTCCCCGACTGCTCGAACAGTTTCAGGTAGGTAGCGACACTGTCGTTGTAGTTGGAGTATCCTTCGAGCAACAAAACAGACTCTTCCACATCGAAGTAAAACCCACTATGAAACAGCGGCAAATTTTCTTCCATGGTGGCAGTATATGCAGCACCAAGGCTCGAAACCAGGTACGGATAGAGCGTTTCATAGTTTAGAAATAGTCGTACTACTCCCTCTCCAATGGTCTTTTTTTGAACTTCAATAAAATCGAAAGAACGCGAAAGTCGAGCATCTTGGTGGTCTGCGATGGATTGTTCCACCAACGTGTGAGTGTAGGATCCGATAAAGTAGTTGTCGATGAAGGTGAAGTAGAGGGTCTGCTTTGTTTCCACTTCCAGCTTTTCATAGATCGTATAATTCTGAAAAGTTCGTTTCGTGAGGTTGTTGCTGGTACTTAGCCAGCTTCTAAGCACCCCCATACCCTCCATATCAAAAACGAACAGGTAATCATAGTTCCCCCGATGATACAAGTGACCGGAAATGTAGATCGATCGATCGTCCACCACATCAAGGATGCTATTGAAAGAAGATAAACGGCTTTCAATTTCCTCCAGGATCGTCCCATATTCCTTCCATTCCTCGTCCTTAGAAAGTGTCTTCCAGATTTGGGTCTCCGCCAGTTTGCTCCATACACTGTAGGGCTCTTCCGTCTCCAGAATAAAAAAAGCATCCGGTGGAACCAGGTTGAGGGGGTTTATCCTTGGACCTCCACTGGAAGGCTTGATGAACTTATAGGCCAACCAAGCACCTCCCGACAGCAGGAGTACAACCAAAATGATCCAAATAAACGAGCGAGATCGCCTGGCTTTCTGCGCCGGTGGCTGCGTTTCGGGAGTGACTGGATCCATTTGACTAGTAGCGTGGGAATCGTCCATCTATTTTGACCGGGATTGTACCAGCGAAGGTATTCATTGGAAAGGAACTAACGGTCCATCGACCCGAATAAAAATGGCTTTGCAGACTTCAAATGGCGAGATGAACGTCAATAATTTCTTTTACCTCTTCGTGTGAGTAAGGTTTGGACAGCGCTTTGATCAACATCTTTTTCTCCAGGGCCTCTTGTATCTCGTCTTCACCGGTGTATCCGGAAATTACCAGGCAGGGCACGTCCTTGTATTTATCCTTGATTGCCCCAATCATTTCAATGCCATTCATCCCCGGCATTTTAAAATCAGTGATGACCAGAGCTATGCAGTCGCACTCCTCAGCAAATTTTTCCATGGCTTCATTGCCCGAATTAGCAACGATTACTTCATAGTCGTAACCAAAGATCTCTTTAAAAAAAGTGGTATTAATCAGTTCATCATCTACGTATAGAATCTTCTTGTTCATTGGGTTCGTACTCAGGCGGTCAATTTTGGGGTAAAAAATAAGCCCCGGGAGTCTCATTAGCTAATAAACTTACCACAATAATATAATTTATCAATTGATAATGACGGACTTAGTGCTGAAAAGGTAGCTGAACACGGACGGTAGTCCCGACTTCCGACTCACTTTCATAGGACACACGTCCATGGTGCGCCTCGATGATGTCTTTGGAAATGTAAATCCCCAAGCCTGTTCCTTTTCCTGGCTCTTTGGTCGTAAAAAATGGATTACCCAGGTTTTTTTGCACCTCCTCATCCATCCCGGCACCCTCGTCCTTGATTTCCACTATCACGTGAGATTCTTCTTTTAGGACCGTGATGGTTATGGTGCCTCCCGGATGGGAAGCATCGATCGCGTTCGAGATAAAATTAAGAAATGCCTGGTGAAGCTTTCCTTCATTACCTGAGAGGATCGGCCCCTCCTCCGGGTACACTTCCTTAATCTTTAACTCGCTCTTTTTGATCTTTGACTGTACGATCTCGAGGCAACCCTTCAGTATATCTACCGTGTTGCATGCCTCATTCATCACCTTGGAATCTCGACTAAATCGCCTAAGCGAATTGACGATATTTGCAATACGTTTGATGCCCTCTGCGATGCCATCAAACTCTTTAATTTCGTCTTTTTTGGGATCAATGATCCCTCTTTTCAGTTTCATGTTCAACGCCATCATGGATTGATTGATGAAGTTGAGCGGATTGTTGATCTCATGTCCAATCCCTGCGATCAAGATCCCGAGAGAGGCCATTTTTTCAGATTGAACCAATCGATCCTGTGTGGATCGTAACTCATCCAGGGTGGCGTTCAGTTCTTCATTTCGCTGCTGAATCGCCGTTTGTTGTTCGATAATGGTACCGTTTAGTTCCATGAGCTCAAACTTTTCACGATTCCTGCGTTTCAGATACCGCACGAGTACGATGGCAAATACTATTAGAAAAATTAAGATTAACGAGACAGTGACCAACAAGATGTTTTGATTCCGGATTTGCAAACCCGTTGCTCGCAGTTTGGTATCCATCAGTTCGTTCTCTGTTTTCAATAAGTCCGCTTCACGAGTTCGCTGTTCCAGTTGGTAGCCGATCCGCAGGTTGTCAATCTCCCGCCTTTTTTCCTTATCTCCAATGCTATCTTTCAGCATTGCATAAGTCGATAAGTACTCAAATGCATTCTTAAAATCACCAGCTTCATAATAGTAGTTGTACAACTGCTCGCTCGCTTCCATCTCCTTGTTTTTGTGCCCACGCTCATTTGCAATTTTCGCTGCTTCCATCCAGGCTGTGACCGCCTCGACCTCCCTGCCGGCATCCAGCAGAAGTGAGCCCATGTTGTTGTAAATCCAGGCCATTTCGTAATCCATTTGATATTCGGTGGCATACTTCAGTGCCTCTTTAAAATACCCTAAAGCGGTTGCATACTCCTTCATTTTGCCATACGCATCACCAAGTCCATTGTAAGAGTACGTCAGTCTCCATTCTCTATTTGCTTTTTTAACCCCTTCTACATGGCTCTTGAAGAGCAGTATGGCACTATCGTATTGCTTGGTATATCGACAATGGATAAGCCCCATATTAAAAGAAGTGGAATTCAGGGTCCGAGAATTGTTACTTCGAATGGCAAAATGTCTTGCACGATCAAGACTTACCCTGGCAAGTTCATAATTCCCCAATTCGATGTATCCAATACCCATTAAGTTGTAAAACTTACTGATAAAAAACTCATCTTGAAGTTTTTCCGACTGATCGAGACCTTCGTAAAGTGTTTCGAAGTAACGCGGATAGTCAGATAAGTAGAAGTAGTTAAAGGAAAGGGCATGATGATAAGAATAATAATACTTACTAAAAGTGGAATCATCCATTGGGAAGTAACTGGGTGCTTTCTCAAGCGACTCAAACGCCGTAAAATAGTCACCTTCTACCGATTGTAACCTCCCATTTAGAATTAGGAGTTTTGCCAACAGGATTGCGGTCGACTTGTCTTCAAATTCACTTGGCAGCGTTGCTTCCGTGACCGCTAGCGTGTTGTAAAATTGCAAAAGCGCACTGTCAAGATAAGGTGAAGATTCACTATACTTGGATCGACCAGAGTAATACTCAGCCACAGCGTAATAAGCTTCCGCCTTGGATAAACCCGTAGCTGACTGAATCTTGGATTTAAGTTGGCTCAATTCTTCTGTGTCCTGTGCCCAAGCAGCAAACGCCAGGAATGAAAATAGAAATATCGGCAGTAGTCTGATGGTCAACAGTGCAATTTTGGTCCAGTTATGGTCGGCAGAACCTTCGTTAAAGCTAGGAAATCTCTGTTTAACCACTCTTCAATTTCGGTAAATAGCCCCAAAGCAGACGATTGTTGTGGCAATTTCTACTTCGAAAGCGTCAGGCTTCAGTTATCTTACAGACAATGAGTAAAAGCAGAGACCTCACCTCCGGCAGCATCTCCAAAAATCTGATACAGTTGACCCTCCCGATGATGCTGGGAATGATCAGCATGGTGGCCTTCAACCTCATCGACACGTATTTTGTGGGAAAACTTGGTAAACAGGAGCTGGCCGCACTCAGCTTCACATTTCCAGTGATCATGGTGATCTTTAGCATTATCCAGGGAATTGGCATCGGAGCCACGGCACTCATCTCAAAATCCATCGGAAAAGGAGATCGTAAGAAAGCCTCCCGGGAAACAACAGACAGCATCATACTTACTTTATTGCTGACGGGCATTTTCGTCGTTCTTGGGTTGCTCACCATCACGCCTACCATGAAGTTGTTAGGCGCAGACGGCGCAACGGCTGAGATGGCTGGGAAGTACATGCGCATCTGGTACTTTGCTTTGTTCTTTGTTTCAGTGCCATTTGTGGGTAACAGTGCCATACGCTCGACCGGCGACGCCCAAACCCCTACCTACATCATGCTTTTTGCCGTCTTGGTCAATGCCATTTTAGATCCCATTCTGATCTTCGGGTACCTGGGAGCTCCAGCCCTCGGTCTGGAAGGTGCCGCCATTGCCACTGCCATTTCACGGGGATTGACCATGGTGCTTGCCTTTTATGTTCTCATACGCAGAGAAAAACTCATCACCTTCGAAATCCCCACGATCAAAGTGCTTTCCGGCTGCTGGCAAAGCATTCTATTCATTGCACTTCCATCTGCATTGGCACGACTGGTCGTGCCGGTAGCCACTGGAATCATCACGGCCATGTTAGCGAGCTACGGTGAATTTGCAGTAGCAGCGTTTGGTGTGGGGAGCAGGATTGAATTCCTTGCGAATAGCCTGGTCTTTGCGCTAGCTGCATCCATCGGACCTTTCGTCGGTCAAAATTTGGGAAAAGGGGAATATGGTCGTATGAGAGAAGCAGTATCAATTAGCAATCGCTTTTCGTTGGTATGGGGGCTATTCGCATGGGGATTGCTTGCTTCACTTGCCAGGCCCATCGCTTCCATCTTCAATAGCAATGAGGAAGTGATTGCCACCGTGACCCTGTTTTTGTGGATCGTGCCGGCAGGCTATGGACTGCAAGGCATCCTGAGCATCATTAACAGCAACCTCAATACGATCAATAAGCCGTTGCAGGCCTCATTGCTGATTGTTGTACAGATGTTGGTAATCGGGTTGCCCCTCATCTATCTTGGCAAGGAATTCCTGCAGGTAAAGGGCATCTTCATGGGATTGGCAGCCACCTATCTACTGGGCGGTTTGATCTCAATCCTAATGAATCGTCAAGTCATGAACAGATTTCAGAATTAATGTTGCGTTAACCTTCAAAATGAATCAACCTTTCACTTTTTTGGTTAACTAACCACCAACCACAAAGACCATGGAAATTCTCGAACAACTTAAAACCTTCGATCAACTGGAAGCAGTACCGGAAGCACAACTGGAATGGCTGGCGGCCAAGGTGGAAACCAGAGAAATCAAGCAAGGCGAGTACCTATTTGCCTCAGGGAGACCCATTGACACGCTTTATTTGATCCCTCAGGGAGATTTTACGATCAAACTGGAAAAGAACAACCAGTTTCAAGTGGTCGGCACCATCAAATCACCAGCCATTACCGGGTTGCTGCCATATTCCCGTGCCACCACAGGAAGGGGATTCTGCGAAGCCGAACAGGACACCACCTATTTCGCATTGGACCGATCCCTTTTTCGGGAAATGATCTGTGATTGTCATGAGTTGACTACTGTTTTTGTTCACCAGATGAGCTCGCGCATCCGGCAGCTTACTAAAAATGAGCAAATGGATGACAAGCTACTTTCTCTAGGCAAACTATCCGCCGGCCTGGCTCATGAACTCAATAATCCTTCTGCCGCAGTCGTCCGAAGTTCCAAGGAACTGTCCAAGCACTTAAAGTACGCGCCGGATCGATTCAAGCAAGTAGTGAAAATTCAGATGAGTGAGGAACAAATTGATCTGGTCAATGATCTGCTGTTCCAAAAGTTGAAAGACGGCCCTATACACCTTTCCCTCATGGAAAGGAGTAACCGAGAGGAAGAGTTAATCGACTGGCTTTACGATCAAGACCTGGAAGATCCGGAAGAAATTGCTGACAACACGGTGGATTACGGGTTTACCGTGGATGATTTTGAAGCAATAGGGAGTAGCACCCCACAAGAACACCTCCCACCGGTTTTCAATTGGGTGAACCAGGTGATTACCACAGAGAAGCTGGTTGGCGAAATTGAGGACGCTTCTGAACGGATCAATAAGCTGGTCCTGTCCATCAAAAGCTACACCCACATGGATCAGGCACCCGAAAAGGTGCCAACGGATGTCCATGGCGGTTTGGATACTACCCTCACAATGCTCAAGCATAAATTAAAAGAAAATGCAGTAGAAGTGATTCGGGAGTACGGAGAAGAGCTGCCCCACCCAGAAATTCTTCCAAGTGCCGTGAATCAGGTCTGGACAAACATCCTGGACAATGCCATCGATGCCATGGAAACGTCCGATGAGCGGAAACTTTATTTGCGAACTCATGCCTCCGACACGTACGTTACCGTCGAAATTCGAGATACCGGTGGCGGGATTCCGGATGAAATAAAAGATAAGATTTTTGATCCATTTTTTACCACAAAAGCGGTGGGAAAAGGTACGGGTCTCGGACTGGAAAATGTACTTCAGGTCGTGCGCATGCAGCACAATGGAATTGTGGAAGTGGAATCAGAGCCCGGAAATACCATCTTCACCATTTGTTTACCAATTAAAGCCTCATGAAAAAAAAACCTATCATATTCCTCCTGGACGACGACGATGCTGTTCTAAAATCGGTAACCCGCGATGTGCGTTCGGAATACCGCAAAGACTATCGGATACTTGGAACTACCTCAGCAGGCGAGGCGCTCGAAACCCTGAAAGAGCTCAAAGCGCAAGGAGAAGTCATCGCGTTATTCTTATCAGATCAACGGATGCCGGAGATGTTAGGAGTCGAATTTTTGGAAAAAGCATTGGACTTCTACCCTGACGCCAAGCGAATTTTATTGACCGCCTATTCAGACACGGAAGCCGCGATCAAAGCAATCAATGATGTCAGCCTGGACTATTACCTGCTAAAGCCCTGGAATCCGCCGGAAGAAAAGCTCTATCCGGTCCTGAACGACCAACTGGAAGAGTGGCAAGCCAAATACATCCCCGATTTTGCCGGAATCAAAATCATCGGCTACCAATGGGCGCCAAAGTCTCATGAAATCAAAGACTTTCTTGCTGGCAACCTCATCCCTTACCAATGGATGGACGTCGAGAGCAGCGAAGAAGCGACTGAATTACTGTCGCTCAAATCCATTGATCGGAGCATGCTTCCAGTTGTGATATTTGAAGATGGGACCACACTGCAGAATCCGACCATTGCGGAGGTTGGAGAGAAGGCAGGTATGCAGGTGAAGGCCGCTCAAAAAATGTACGATGTGGCTGTCATCGGTGCCGGTCCAGCAGGTTTGGCTGCAGGCGTTTACGGAGGCTCAGAAGGACTAAACACCATCTTGATCGAGCGAAGAGCTCCGGGAGGTCAGGCAGGAACAAGCTCTCGAATCGAAAACTATCTGGGTTTTCCTAAAGGGTTGAGTGGCGCCGACTTATCAAGGAGAGCGATGGCTCAAGCATCCCGTTTTGGGATCGAGTTCCTTTCACCCCAGGAAGTTTCAGATCTGGAAGTAAAAGATAGCTACAAGATCCTCACCCTAAAGGATGGTGAGCAGGTAAATACCAAAGCAGTAATCATCACCAGCGGAGTAGATTATCGGAAGCATCCGGCTAAAGGAATCGACGAGTTCACTGGAGCAGGTATTTATTATGGGGCGGCTACCACGGAAGCACAAGCCTGCAAAAATCAGGACATTTACATTGTAGGTGGTGGAAACTCGGCCGGGCAGGCCGCCATGTACCTTTCCAAGTTTGCCAAGCAGGTATTCATCGTCATTCGAAAGCCGGATCTCAGCTCAAGCATGTCGAGCTACCTGATTGACCAGATCAGTGGTACAGCGAACATCCAGGTGCTCGGTAATACGGAAATAACCGAAGTAAAAGGCACAGACCGGCTGGAGCAGGTAGTTCTCAAAGACAATAACTCCGGGAAATCGGAGGAAAAAGCAGCCGCAGCACTCTTCATCTTCATTGGCGCCAAACCAGTGACTGACTGGTTAAAAATTGATCTGATCAAAGACCCAAAAGGATTCCTCGAAACAGGTCCGGCCTTGACAAAGTATTCCTCATTCAAAAGTAGCTGGAAGTTGCGTCGAGAACCTTACCTACTGGAGACCTGCATCCCTGGTATTTTTGCGGCGGGAGATGTTCGGGCAGGTGCCATGAATCGGGTGGCTTCCGCCGTTGGGGAAGGTTCTATGGCAATCAAGTTTATCCACGAGTATTTATCAGACAATTAATTCAATGAAATTCGGTAGTTGTGAGCACATTCGAAGCGTTGAAATAAAAGAACCGATTTCCTTGGAATGTGAAGAATGCGTAAAGACAGGAGATCGTTGGGTTCACCTAAGAACCTGCCAGCAGTGTGGTGTCACACTGTGTTGTGACTCTTCACCCAATAAGCATGCTACCGCCCACGCCAAATCACACCAGCATCCGGTCGTTCGCTCTGCAGAACCTGGAGAAGGGTGGCTGTATTGTTATGATCACGACGTGATGAAAGGCTAAACCATCAAGTCATTCAAATTTGATGTAGGCTACTTCGAGCGTAAAATCGCCAGCTCGCTTTTCGTCAGTAATAAACCCCAAACGAATCACCTCTGCGCATGCATTCTTATCAAGCAATTTACCTGTCTTAGTCCCCAGTCGGTACTGTCGGACTTCTCGAAGAGGTATTCTTACTATTTCCCAATCTTCACTATTCGCCAAGGGGATCTTATAGTTGGGAACGTAAAACCTACGATCTACTTCCAGTTGGAACGCCTGCCGGACCCCTACACTCCGATACTTTAGCTCCACTACATCAAAATCACTCAAATTCATGGGTTGGTACGGGCAGCGCACTGAGGTAAATCCACCATTATTTTCCAGCGATACCTTTCCATAAAAAAGTAGGCCTGCCTCGCCTGGTGTCATGAATCCTTTCGAGCGTCCACCCATGACCCCATCATTGACCACCACCCAATCCTGAATGGATTCATTATCCGTAAAATCAATCGTCCATGAAGTGACCATGGAGATAAAACATGCCACTAGTACCTCTTTCATATGTTAGCAAGTTGAAACGGTCCTTCAAGCATTAACCTACCCATGCGACTTTTACCAATTCTTCTACATCAATGCGATAACTCCCAAACCGTGTGCCTCCTTGCACTGTCAGGGCTGCGGGGAGTGCCGGAACCACAATGGCTCCATAATCTTTTTCTTCTGTGCCCTTCACCTCGTGACTTGCCAGAATTACCTGAACCACCTGCCCATCTTTCTTAATTAATTCCAATTTGGATCCGATGGGTATCTCCTTAATTGCTTCTTGTGCCTCTTTTTCAGTCATTGAATAGAATTTATTACTAAAACCCAATATTTTGCCTGAAGTTTGAATTGTAGTGATTTTCACCAACACTTGTGAAGAAAAAATTTAAAATTGATCGATCTTATTGGATTTACGGGTTAGTGGTCGGCATCCTCTTAATTGCCCTCGAGGTTACGCAATACAATGCCCTCATTCGTGAGCTACAGATTGAACTGGTCGGCCTGATTATTGGCTGTGTTTTTATGGGGTTTGGAATCTGGTTCGGGGTTTGGTTTTTTAACGGAAAGAAAGAGACCACCCACTACAGCCCGGAAGAGTTGGGTTTGAGCAAACGAGAAACAGAAGTGCTGGCGCTATTAGCCGAGGGCTATTCCAATCAGGAGATTGCGGACCGTCTGTTTGTTTCACTCAATACAGCGAAGACCCACATCTCCAACATTTATTCAAAACTTGGCGTTAGTCGACGCACCCAGGCAGTTGAAAAGGCCAGAAAGCTCTCCTTCGCTTCGCACTCGGAAGAATAACCTGCTAATTTCACCCGAAAGGATGACGATTTTTTGACAAGGATTTAACTACTTAGCAAAAAACATGTCATGAGAAAACAAGCACTGATCTATTTTGGATTGCTGGCCGGGTTGATCAATATCCTTTTTTGGTTTCTTTTCAGGTCATTATTCCAATCCCAGGAGTCCGATTTTAACGTGGGAGAAATCCTGGGGTATGCCGCCATGCTGCTGGCTCTTTCCACTGTCTTTTTCGGGGTAAAGCGGTACCGGGATACGACGCTAGGAGGCAAAATATCATTTGTTCAAGCGTTTGTCAACGGCCTAATCGTCGTGTTGGTTGCAGCCGCCATTTATGTGATTGGATGGGAAATCTACTATCCCAATTTTGCGTCCGACTTCAGTCAGGAATACAGCGACTATCTGATCACAAAGTATGAGTCGCAGGGACTATCCGAAGCCGAAATTCTACGCAAAAAAGAAGAAATGGCTACCTGGATGGAACGCTATGAAAGTCCCTTCTATCGAATTCCGATGACCTTGATGGAGATCTTACCACTTGGCATGGTCATCAGTGTTGTTTCAGCATTGATCCTGAAGAGAAAATAAGCAATCTGACCACTCAATTTGAGCAGGTAAATCCAGCCGTCCCGGCAATCATTATATTTGAAGGTTGTAAAACCAGCACAAAGTCGCTTAGCAGAAGAATCGTATGCCTGAACATCCACAGCAATCTCTGGACAAAATGACCGCAGCCCTCTCCTACCTCGATACGAATAAGGAAATCTGGGCAAGTACTCCAATCATCGTCACCTACCATCAACATCTTTCGGAATCCCTGGGTACATTACGGGCAACACTCTCAGAGCAGCCAAACAAGCTGGACTTTGGAACCGGACAGCTCCATCGGCTTCGAATAACGATCGCAGAAAAGATGGACATCCTGGATGATGTTCTCGAGGCGTATGCGCACGACATTCAGGACAAAAACCTGCTGGAAGAGGCACAAAATTCAAAAACCGACTACCTGCGACTCACCAACGACGGATTTGAACGGAAAGTCACGGAGGTGTTGTCCTTATTGGAAACCCATCAGGAGCAACTAAAGCAATACGGGCTTGCCAGCGATCAGGTAGCAGATGTGAACAATGATTTTTCATCGTACAAAGAGAAGCGTAGCAACCCGAACCCAACGCAGCACACTGCCAGTCTGGATGACCCACAGGTGCAGCTTCTTTTGGATGAAGGACAGCACACCTATGAAAGACTGGGTAAAGTGATGGTCACATTCAGGACTTCACATCATGCATTTTACCATGGATTTATGGCCATCGATTCGGCCGATTAGGAGAATTGAAAAAATCGGTAGGGTAATTAGGCATTGGAATGTAACAATTATAGAGGAAAAACTTTTGAGGATTCTATCTTTGGTTTGTGACAGGTAATAATCCCCCGACATTTACCAAAGAAGATCTTAGGCAAGCGTACGATGAGTACTTCGAAAGCTTAAGGGGCTTCTTGTATTACAAAACGGGAGATATTGGTCTCGCTGAAGATATTGTTCAGGAGGTGTTTATCAAAGTGTGGGAGAAACGGGCGAGTGTAGACCGGAGTACATTGAAGAGTTTCTTGTATACCATCGCCAATAACCTCATGATCAATCACATCAATCACTTAAAAGTGGTCGCGAGGCATGAAGGTGAGGTGAAGGTCGGACAGACAAAAGAGCGAGAGTCACCTCAATTTGTCTTGGAGGAAAAGGAGTTTGAAGTGAAGCTTAATCGGTGCATTGAGTCAATGCCTGAAGGATGCAGGGAAGTGTTTTTAATGAATCGGATTGATAAATTAAAATATGGTGAAATCGCCGAGCGAATTGGAGTCAGTGTCAAAGCGGTTGAAAAACGAATGAGCAAGGCACTTACAATTGTACGGGAACAAATTGGTATGAAAGTGTAATGGACGATCTGGATAAATATAGCGATCTACTGAACCATGATGGCGACGGAAGTTCCAGTCAGGATGACCTGGGTCAATTCCTTCAGCAAAGCAGCAATGCAACGTTGCCTGAAGGTCGCGGAAAACAAGCCATTTGGGATGCCATCGAATCTGAGCTTGAAAAAGACGAGTCAGAAAAAAGGGTCTCGAAAATTAATCCATGGTTCGCCGGAGGTATTGCAGCAGCGGTCGTGGCCATCGTTGCGTTTGTTCTCTCCTTTCAATCCTACACCACTTCCGAACCCATTCACATCGTTGCTGAGAGTGGAAAAGATATACTGCATCAGCTTCCTGATGGCTCTACCGCCAACCTAAATGCCTCCTCCTCCATTTTCTACAACGAGGACTGGGACCGGTCGATCTCCTTGTCCGGTGAAGCTTTCTTCAAGGTAATGGAGGGCAGCACGTTTACGGTCAAAACTCCTTTTGGGGAAGTACAGGTTTTAGGCACGTCTTTTAATGTATTTGCAAGAGATTCGATCTTTGAAGTAGCATGCAAAACAGGGAAGGTCAGAGTGTACATCCCGGAAAAATCCATTACCGAAGAATTGACTCCGGGTGATAAACTATTCGCACGAATGGACACCGTCTTCCAAACGAAGTTAGAGCTGGAAGAAATTGGAAACTGGACTTCCGGTGAGTTCTTTTTCAGCAACCGACCGATCCGTGAAGTACTGGATGAAATTGAGCGACAATATCAAACAACCATTGACATCAGGAACGGCGATACGCTTCGATTTACCGGGTATTTCTTTAAGGATGCAGATATCAACACAACACTAGACCTTATTTGCCTGCCTTTGGGACTGCAATTTGAAAAGCAAGACGACGTTTACGTCATCACCGAGTTGTCCCAGGAACTATGAGACCTTTCCTCTTCCTAGTCTTTTTGGAGATTGCGTTGACGTTACAAGCACAATCATACGAGGCAAGCTTCACCAACAAGCCATTAAGTAAAGCGTTGAAAGAAGTCATCAAAACGTATGACCTGAAAATATCCTATAGCCCTTCCCTGCTTAAAAATTACACCATCACCAAAGAGGTGCGGGCACACTCACCTTCTGAAATGGTGACTGCACTCTTGCAGGATTTACCCTTCGAAGTCAAATCCCAGAGAAACCTGCTCCTTATTGTCCCAAAGCGGCCGACTGCAGTCAGTGGACAGATCGTAGACAAATCAACAGGTACTCCATTAGCATTTGCGCTCGTGCAGTCAGAGAAAAATAATGCCGTGGCAGATCAAAATGGATATTTTGCACTTCCACTTTCAAAAGATACCGTCACCCTTAAGGTAAGCTATCTGGGCTACAAAAAACTAGATTTTCAAGTTTCTCCGGATGAAAGCTCTTTGGAAATCAATATGGAACAGAACCCGCTGATTCTCCAGGAGGTAATTCTAGACGTCAACAAGAAGAATAAGCCCTCCTTCCCGGTTTCGGCGTTTACACTAAACCCCAGGCAATTCAATTCACTTCCGGTACTTGGAGAAACGGATGTCTTCAAGACCTTACAACTACTGCCAGGAATTTCAGCCACCAATGAAAGCACGTCAGGTTTCAACGTGCGAGGCAGCTCCGCATCTCACAACCTGGTTCTGATGGATGGGTTTACACTCTACCACCTGGACCATTTCTTTGGCATTTTCTCCACACTTAACCCCAATTTCATTAATACCATCGACATCTACAAAGGCGGTTTTTCTGCAGAATATGGTGGTCGGGTGTCTTCTGTTGTTGATGTTTCCAGCCGTCCTGGCAACAGGGATAAAATCAATGGCGGAGCCGGAATCAATTTTCTCTCCACCAATTTTTATCTGGACATTCCGGTTGGTAACAAAATCAATCTAATGGCTGGACTCAGGAACTCATTCACCGGAGTGATCGAAAGTGGTCTGTACTCTGAGTTTCTCACCTCCAGCAGACAAAACTTCATTTCATCCTTTGATGATCCGGAGATCACCTCATTGGAGTTGTCTCCTTCATTGAATTTTTACGATGTGAATGCAAAGTTGACGTACCGGCCTTCTGATAAAACCTCCATCAATGCAAGCCTATATGTCAGTGAAGATGATTATCAAGGCTTATTTGTAGAAGAGGACGATTTCATCCAATTGGATATCATTGATAAAGCAGACTGGTCCAATGCCGGATTAAGCCTGAATCTTAACCAGTCGATTCAACAGAATCAGGTGCTTGGAGTTTCATTAAGTGCATCTGAATTCTCCAATGCTGAGTCGTTGAGTAGTGGTTTTAGTAACCTCGAAGCAGTCGAATTTGCAGGGGATTCGATCTTTGCCAATACCCTCATTTCCGGTAGCTCCTTTGTCATTGATAATCAGGTGAGCGACGTAAGTCTAAAGCTTTCCCATGAATGGTACGTCGATGCGGATAGTGAATTCAAAACCGGCCTTGAGTTGAACAGCATGGAAACCTTTTTCGCCTCGACCTTCACCCTGGAGGACTTCTTTGCTGATTCGATCAATGAGCCATTTGGAGACTCTCTGCTTCAAAATGCGAATATTACCAGCCTCTACGGTAGCTATAGCACCCGATTTGGACGGTTCTCACCCACCATCGGGGTTCGGACCAATTTTTATGACCTGAGCAATGAATGGTACACGGAGCCTCGCATTAACCTGGCTTACCAGCTTTCCGACAGAATTCAATTGAAGGGAGCTTATTCCACCCATCATCAGTTTTTGAATCAGTCATCCCTCTCCTATGTAAATTCGGGAAGGTATTATTGGCTATTGAGCGACAATGAGGTGGTGCCGGTCTTAAAGTCTCGGCACCTGATTTTTGGGTCGCACTATGATTTTCAGAACTGGCGGTTAGAAGCTGAATTCTACAGAAGAAGAACGACCGGGCTCACCGCCAACCGATTTCTAACGATCCCACCGGATGTGTTTGAGACCCTCAGTCAAAATGGAGAAATTGACATTTCAGGAGAGAACGTCTCCCGAGGAATGGAGTTATTTATCAAATACAAAAACCGTCGTTTCAATTCATGGATCAGTTACTCATTGGCTTCCTCCCGCGATCGCTACAACTTCTTAAATGAAAACGAGTTTTTTCCTTCTGACGAAGATCAGCGACATGAGGTCAATTTTGTGAATGTATTGAAGTTGGGTCGGTGGGAACTAGCTAGCACCATCATTTACGGTTCCGGACGCCCATTCACCCCGCAGGTCAGTGACGAAAATGCGAATGATTCCTTCTTTTATGAAGACATTAGCCGAATCAATTCGGAGCGCTTCGACCCCTATCGGAGAATTGACCTTTCTGCAAAATACTCATTCCCCCTGTTTAAAGCCTCGGGAGAAATGGGGGTATCATTCTTCAACCTCTTTGGGTTTAGAAACATCAAATCCAGGCGATATGTGAGACAATATATTTTCAGTGAGCAATTCAATGAGACGGTGGCAGATGAAATACGAATTGTCCCATTAGACACCTACCTCCTGGGCTTTACGCCTAATTTCTTCCTCAATTTACGATTCTGATTTTTTTTGTGGTAGGGTATTTTTTGCAACCCCTGTATCATCATTAAACAATCAAATTTTTGAATATGAAAATGATGAAAAGATTTATTCCCGCCACTCTTTGGGTAGTAGCCTTGATGACCGTTTTGTCGTCCTGTGAAGATGAAGGAGAACCGCTTCCTGGCGGAGATGAACTAGACGTTCGAAGCAGTTTTGTTTCGAGCTCAAATGCAGCCATAAGTCAGCTTCGAAGCAATGGCTTTTCCGGTCCTATCGGCGCCATTTTTGGTAATATGTATGGAGCAAATGCAAGAACCTCTGAAACTCCATCTTCCATGATGCATGCCAGAACAAGTAGCGATACCACTGAAACCGACGAGGTCAACTACTGCTTTACAGAAACATGGCAAGATGATGGCCAGGGCAATTATCGATTCGTTTTGGATTTTGGGGATGGATGCGACTTTTACGGCACCTGGATGTATGGAAAGATGGAAGAAATCGGATCTTACACCGATTCAAGCTATTCTTCATCGATCACCTACACTCAATTTGGAGGCTCATTTGATGACGGAGGTGCTGACTGGTGGGTAGATGGAACGCACTCTTACACCGGTACCTGGACCGAGGTAGTTATGGAAGGAGAAGCTGATGCAGAAGATGACAGTACTGGATACTACAACTATTTCGAAACAAGCTACCAGTTCGATGCTGACCTCACCCAAACTTACATTGAGTACATCGGTGCACCTGAAGACTCTGTTACCACTGGAGAAGACATCTACATCGTAGATTACGTGGCTGACGGTGCCGAAGAAATGGATGAAGACGGGTATACAGTCCTTAGCAGAAATGAATCTGTATCTGCAAATACCGGAGAGTCTTACACTTCCCAAGTGGAATCCCCACTGTACTTAGACTTTGATTGCGAAGACACCTGGATCTTCGTGAGCGGCGTTGAGTCCGGAACCTATCAATACGAAGGGGCCACTGGCACCTATTCGATCGACTATGGAGACGGAGCCTGCGACAATATTATTACCGTCACAGAAAATGGTGAATCAGAAGAAATTGATCTCGGAGAGGAATGGGAAGAATGGGAAGAAGAATGTGGAGATGACCACGACGACGGTGAATAAAACTTAGATTGGTTAGTTAAGCTTGTTAAACAGAAAAGGCGGCCCCCCCAGGGCTGTCTTTTTTGGTTTTAAAACAACCCTCCTTGTGTCTCTTCCAATTCCGCATAATACTTCTTTTCCTGAATTTCCGGCACATTACCCTGGTAGACCCGGTTTAATTTCTTATTGGATTTAATAGGCTGACAAGGATGGTAGTCGAGCAACCCGTCTGCCAAGGGCTTGATACGTTCGCGTGCCTCATCAACTGTGCCATGTAGCCAAACATCGTCGTCTTTGGGATCTACAATATAAATCATTCTGGAATCCGGTGAGTAAGCAGGTTCGTTGTGAATCCAGGCCATTTCTTTATTTGCGGGGCCAGTCACTAGTGTGACCGTATTGATGGGAATTCCATCTTTTGGATGTATGAATGTTTGCCAAAGTCCACCAACCAGAAAGGGTTCCCTACTCTTGAGCTGTACATAATAAGGAAAGGCCTTGCCATTCTTGTGGTGATGATCAAAAAACCCATCGAGCATCACCAGGCATCTTCTCATCGTAGCAGACTCGTGATAAATGCTTCGCGAGGAAAAAATCTTATCATTTCGGGCATTTAGGGTATTCATGGGTCGCCCGTTGATTTGGGGTGCATAGATAAATGGAACAAAGGCCCAGTGATGCAGTTGCACTTGCTCCGGTGCTTCATTCGTAATCACTGGTAAATCCGGCTCGTCAAAACCATTCATGTGGTACATGGCAGGAAACTTGACTTGGAGGTGTTCCCAGGCTCCTTCCGTACCGTACCTCTTCGCATAATGCTTAGCCTTTTTGGTCATGGTAGCCGCATCGTAACACATAGGCTTATTCTCTTACGCCAAAGGGCTTGGGTTGAAAATCTGGGTTGGACTCCTTATCCTCTTCCCGGGTACGACCGAGTTGTTCTCCCTGATCTGCCAGATCCTTGTAAAAAGGAATGGTGGCAAGAGGAAAAGAATAGGTCGGTTCAGGACCGCGGACCTCTACCTGATGCATACCTTCTTCGAGATCCTTGATATTGATATAAGTCAAGTAGCCGCGCTGTTTGAGGTGTCGCTTATAATGGAAGTACCACCTGACTTCTTCAACGGGTTTTCCGTCAATGTGCACATCAAAGAAATTAGCCACCACCATATTCGTCAGTGCCACGTCAAGGGTATCCGGATAAATCTGGCGCAGCGAATCCTTTGAAGTATGTTCATTCATATTTTCCTCATATCGAATGTTCGCTACAACAAACAACCGCAGCACATTTCCATTAATAATATCAGATGGAATATGAGCCCTTACCGAAGGGTTCTCTTCGTTCTGATCATCGTAATACCCCACGAAAGAAGCATACCCCTGGCCCGATCCAAACGTGGTCAGACGAGACCAGGTATCACCCGCGTATCTTGTGTCTGTAATGCTTCCGGCACCAAAAATACTGACCACTGTGAAGGTCAGCAAAAGCAAAAAGACGACCCATTTATTGAAGTTGGTTACCATCCCATAGTAGATTGGCCGGTAAAACCTGGATAAGGTCAGCGTACTAATAAAACGATGAAGCGGCCAGTAGATCTTCGCTACTATCTTAAATCTCCTAAAGTAACCAAGACTTAAAAAGTCGATCAGCCCAATCACCCCAAGGGAAACAATGAGATAGATCCAGCCACGCAGTGCCTGAACGATGGGACCTTCAAGTTCATAGTCGAAAACAAACCAGGACGTGGTCAAAGGTAGAATGACCAGTATTAAAAAAAAGAGGTACCCACCAATCAGACTCATGAACAGCATAAAGGAGACACTGAATAAGGTACTACTGATCTTTTCCAGGCGAATCACGATGGCCTCATAGGAAGAGATCCGAGCTACTTTATCCTTAAATGGTTCCTGATAGCTTATTTTATCTAATCGGATGCCTTCTGGAAAGGTATAACTTAGACCCACCATTCCAATCCAGATACCACGACAGATCAAGTGCATGATCAGGCCCGTGATGAGCCAGTAGATGCCCATTTTTGAGAGGGCCACCAAATTATCAATGTCCGTGCTATTCCCAAAGATGTTCAGCTTGAAAAATGACAAAAAATCGTCCAAAAGTTCAGGAACTTTAAACATCCCATACAGGACAATTCCCGATAATAGAATTTCTGGCTCCCAACTTTTGTGCTGGAGATCTTCCAACCATTTAGGGACTGGTACTTGTTTATCCTCACTCATTGGTGGATAAAACTAATGAGATTTTCAGATTGTACTTTCAATGCAAGAAACTCTGTATTCGAGCCATTTTACTTTGGTCGTCGATAAAAACAGGCCAGTCACCGAATAGCTCTATTGTTTTAATACTATTTTATCTTCTTTTGATGCAATTAAATGAGAACGGAAGGGTTTTTCGTCATTAGAACTCTTCATCATTTAACCAGCTATACTCCCAAGGATACTCACTATTCCTTGGGTTTTTTTATTCCCCTCGTACAACCAGGTCCAGAAGGTCCGTCTGATTCGACAACGATTTGTTCGTCACTTCCAGCACTTCTTCCTCCACCGTTGCCTCCCCCACTTGTGACACCAGGACCGGTGCCTGTACTTTTACAATTCGTTCCCTCCATACGGTATCTACTTGCACCTCAACTACATTGATGGTATCATAAACCATGACCTCCACCGGCACTTCTTCGATTTGACTAATCACCTGCGGGGTGCGAAGCGTATAAAAACCCATCAAGAAAAGTAGCAGTACCATTGGGATAAATGCGGGCACTTTATAGGAAAAAAACTTGAGTAAGGGAGATTCCTGTTTTTTAAACTCTCTTAAGATTTCCTGATCGATGGACCTTTTCAGTGGAATTCTTTCCTGAGAAATCCCAAGTATGGCAGCACGCATTTCTTCATAATTCTCTTCATTACCTAATGAAGCAATTGCTACGTCTTTTTCCTCTTTGTTTAGCTCCTTAAAGGACTTTTGGTGCAGTAGTTTTTCTATTAATTCAAATTCCATGATCTCAATATTTTAATGAAGTTCTTAACTTCTCTCGGGTATAAAACAGCCTGGACTTAATCGTTCCTTCCGATACATCCAGCATGCTCGCAATGGTCTCAATTGGTAATTCCTGCTGATACCTTAAGATAAAAATCAACTTGCGCTCCTCTTCCATCTGATCCAACAGCTGATGAACCTGATCTGTCAATATGACTTCATCCAGTTTTTCGTCGTTCCAGCTGTCAAAAAGCCTTTCCTCCTGATGGGCTTGGTTATAAGCCTCTTCAAAGGACCGTCGGCGATAGGCATTTTTGCACATATTGGACGCGATCCTGAACAGCCATGCTTTGACCTCAAATTCATCGTTATAAAGTTCCGGCTTGTTGATAATCTTGGAGAACAGGTCGTGCACAAAATCTTCAGCCATTTCTCGGTTGGCCCAGAGCATCCGATAAAAGAACGCATTCAATCGATCTGCATAGCGTTTATACAAGACCGTAAATGCCTGATGATCCCGACGCTTAATCAGGATCATCAACTCTCTATCTGTTTTCTTTAAATGTTTTTGGAAGAACATTACTGTTCAATGATTTCCATAAATAACCGCATTCCTACTTTTATATTCGAATCTTCATAGGACTGCACACTGTTGATGGTACATTCATCCGAGACATCGTCCCAGCTTCCACCCATTGCCACACCTTCTTCATTGACCATTTCTGCAACATTCCCAATGACGTCATAAAGTCCAAGTTGGTTTTTAAAGTACGTGCCTACTGGTGAGGTAAAGGTGAAGCCATCGCCTTTCATTCCTGCCGGACAGGTGATTTCCTCGTCAGCCCGCACGTTCGCCAGGTAGCAATCGAAATAGTTGGTCACCTTGCTTCTAAGATCCCAGGCATTCAGTCCCCAAGGGTAAGAGATGGAATGCTCGCTTAAGTCATAGGTGCTAATTTCTGCCTTCCCCTCCTTGGCCTTAGCCCTGATTTTATTTTCATTAAGCTTCCATGATTGAAAATCTGAATAGCCCAGTGCTGACATGATCCACTCATCTTTGGATGGTAATCTGAATTTCACCTGTTGATATTTCCTTTTTTCCTGCACATTGTATTGGGCAGTTAGCCATTCACAATAGACCTTCGCCGTTTCATAGGTAATCTCCAATACCGGGTAGTCGAGATAATCCCCTCCCCGTCGTTTAGCCTTCAGCGCCTGAAAGTTGACCGGGCTGTAGAGGTAGTGTCCCATGAGTGTACGATCCAGTCCTTCGAATTTGGATAAATCAGCGATCGCCTGATCATAAATCTCTGTATACTTATTATTGCGCAGGTACTCCATAAAAAACCAAAATTCCCGATTGCTCAACTCGTACTGCGAAGCGTACAAGTTGCCTTTGATCGGAACCATATTACGTTCAAGAGCTTTCAAATCAAGCTCCGTTTTCTTATAGCTGACAGGCTTTTCGGTTTCTTTCAGGATGGACATGACCCGATCTTGCATATTGGTATCTTTTGCCAGCGCCAGGATTTGGGTCTTCAGCTCTCCTGATCTTTTATCATCGTTTAAATCATCATAGAACTCCTTCAAAAGGAGAAGTGGAACAATGTAATTGGTGGCTAAGACCTGACCGGTTGCCGCTTTTGGTTCACCATTGAAATCCACCGTTAGGTAATCCATCAGGAACTTGTTTTCAATGTTCTCTCTCAAGGTCTCAAAGTGATCAAAATCATTGGCTCCGCTGGTTGACGCCAGACCTACAATGAATAGGTTTTCTTCGTTTGCATTGAGTAGTTCGCGAGGGAGCGTGAGTGCATAATAGACTTTTTCTCCCGCTAGGCCTTGCAGTAGGTCTCCCGCCGATCCATTTAGCCCTTTCGCCGCCAAAGTGCGTTCCAGATAGTCAGGTTGACCTCCGGCTAGTTCAAGATTTAAGATGGTGACATCTTTCCGAACATTCATTACATCCTGCAACACCCAGATCGGAACCGTCAAATGAACGCCGTCCGTTATCAAAAGTCCTTCCTCTGCCACAGACATCAATACATTGTAGCAGTAATTCAAAGTACTGGAATGAATCATACCTGAGTTAAAAAGTCGAATGGACTGCTGCGCACGATTCATCGACTCCAACTCTGCCAAAACCAGCTGGTCCTCCAGGCTGATGCGCTTGCTCTGATCAACTTTCAATGCTGATTTCAGGCTGAGCACCCCTTCGTCGTTCCAACCATGCTGCACAAAGGCTGCATAATGACTCGAAAAAGACTTGGCAAAGCGTGCGTCAATCTCCGCTTTAATATCGGAAATTTCCGTCGCAGTGGCCCCCGCATACTTGGAGCTGACGAGGTACTGCAACCAGGAATCTTCCTGACTGGTATGTTCTTGCAGGTAGTGTTTCCATTCCCCTGCCAGGGTCAGGTACCATGACTTACTGCGTAGTTGTTCAATTTTTGAAGGCACTTCGGATGGTCTATTGGCCATCAGTAGCGTGGCCATGAGCAGAGTGCCGAGACTAAGTACAATCTTCTTCATGTTGACTTTGATTTTATAAGTTAATCATCAAGCCATACACTTGAAAAAGACCGGGGTTCAATGGCATTGAAAAAAATTTACAACAGGCCCATCATTCCTTCCAATTCATAGATGGATTGGTAGCTTCCGTTCTGCTGAATGTAGTCAATCATTTTTCCAAAGAATGGGTCAGTACCAATAGTAGAAGAGTCTCCCACAATGACCAACCGATGTCTGGCACGTGTCATTGCCACATTTGTCCGACGATACTCTTTTAGAAAACCGATCTCCCCGTTTGGGTTTGATCGTACTAAAGAAATAAAAATGAGGTCTCGCTCTTGTCCCTGGAAGGCATCAACACTATTGACGTCAATGTACTGCATGGCGGGAGCCAGCAATTCGGAATGCTTGAGTCGTAGGTTGATTTGTTCCACCTGGGCCCTGTACGGTAAAATAATGCCGACGGATAATCCTTCGAATGATTCCTGCTCCAAAAGCTTGATCAGTAGATCGGCCTCTCCCTCATTGTAGGTACTTAAGGTCTCTTGCTTGATTTTCTCTTCGAAACCTGCTCCCGCGGTATCGACCATTCGAATATTCACTTCAAATAGTTTGGGGCGATCCAGCACACTGGCAGAGGCTTTGAGTTTTCCATTGTAGAACTGCTCACTGGAAAATCCCATGATGGTCGGTTCCATGCGGTATTGGGTTTCGAGCATGGTCACGGTTTCCGGTTGCGATTCCAGTCCCCGAGCAAATAACGTATGCTCCAATCCTTCCTTCGCCGCCTCAAACGACTTAATCGTAGGCGGCAATTGAAAATGGTCGCCTGACATGACCACTCGATCGGCTCTCAGGATCGGGATCCAGGAAGCCGCCTCCAAAGCCTGGGAAGACTCATCAATAAAGACCGTTTTGAAATACCGATCGGTAACGAGTCCCTGACTTGCCCCGGTCAAGGTGCATGCCACCACCTGAGCTTTATCGATCAGGCTTTCCGTAATATACGACTCAATCTCTTTGGATTCCTGTTTCAATGCCCGTGCCTCTTTATACATGAGGTTGCGCTGCATCCGTTCATTTCTCCCAAATTGCCGTTTGTATTTCCCGGCAAGGTTTCTGAATTCTTCGGATTTCTTTCGGAGCTCCTTTAACCGGGTAAACTCCGGATGCTTACTAATCTTGACATCCAGACTATTTTCAATGACCTCAGGGGTGAGGCGGGCCGGATGACCCATACGAAGTACATCAACCCCCTCGGCAGTCAATTTTTCCACCAGTAAATCAACTGCCGCATTACTTGGCGCACAGACCAACACTTGCTTCTCCTGACGAACCACTTCTTTAATGCATTTTACCAGGGTGGTGGTCTTGCCTGTACCCGGCGGACCATGTACAAAGGCCACATCATCGGAATGCAGAATCTTCGCAAAAGCCTGATTCTGCATCTGATTCAATGAGGGTAGATCATAAGTGAATTTGGTATTGATCGATGCTGACTGATGCCCAAAAAACACGGACCTGAGTGCAGATACCCGATCATTTTTCGCATTCATGACCGTATGAATGGCTTTGTTCATTTCCCGATAGGTCCCATCATCAAATAAGAGATTCACTCCCACTCTGTCTGTCTTAAGCCATTCAGGAAGGTAATCCTGATTAAGCACCACCCGCATGATATCTTCTTTCAGGTAGCCGACCACTCCCTGCAACACCTTTTCCTTTGTCTCCTCTCCAGAAAAAAGTCCAACCACCACCCCCGATTGAAATGCATGCTTTCCTCCGATATTTTTCGTTCGACGAACTTCCAGCGTCAGACGTTCCCCCGTACTGATGAAATCGTTTTGAATTTCAATCGGATACCAGGTGACGCCGTTTTTTACCCGTTCCTGGATGGACGTATTCATCATCCGTTCCTGGTATTGCGCATAGTCGGCCGCTTTTTCCTTTTTAAGTAGCGCCAGCTGCTGATCAAAATGAAGTTGGATTTCTTCCTGGTTCATGGGGGCAAATAAACAAAGCAAATTCCCATTTAATAATCATCTACTTTTGAATAAGTTCGTATAACCAACTTACCACCATGAAATACCTCACCATTGTATGCATGCTGATAAGTAGTCTCACCCTACCAGTGACTGCCCAAACGTCCGATGAGATTGGAGGACTGATCCAACAACTACAGCAATTGAATCGCCCTCAGAAAACCACCATAGATTCCCTGAATGGAATTGCACATGACTACGCTAAAGCCTATCCTGCACTAATGGTTGAGTTCAGTGCACGATCCATTGCCTTGGCCGAAGAACTAGGTTACCCGGAAGGCGAAGCTCAATCCTATTTGAACCTTGCTACGATCTACCGAACAAAAGGAGATGTGACCAAAGGGTTGGAATCGGGGATTCAGGCCTTTGCTTTGTACCACGAGCTAAGTGATTCGGTGAACATGGCCCGTTGCTTCAACTCCATCGCGAATTGCTATAAAGACCTGGGCCGGCAGGACAGCTCGCTCAGTTTTTTGAATAAGGCACTTGCCTTGAACACGACCGATTTGAAAACCCGGGGCAATACACTTAACAACATCGGATCGACCTACATTGATCTGGACCAGTTAGATAGTGCCGAAAAATACTACAAAGCCTCGATCGAACTTCGGGAAGAAATTCGGGACGTCGAAGGCCTGGGAGTAACCTATGGAAACCTGGGCATCATCGCCATTCAACGGGACAACGACCCTGAGCTCGCCAACTACTGGTATGACAAGTCCATTCAGATGAAGATTGACAATCGAGATTTTTTCAATCTTGCTTTCACCTACATCAACAAAGGAAACCTTCATCGCAACCTGGGTGAATTTGAGCTGGCCAGGAACAATTACCAGATCGCTGTGGACATCACGGACTCCATCAATGCCTCTGGAGTTAAAGCTGCAGTTTATACTCGTTGGGCCAGAGCCGAACGAATGGCTGGAAATGAGGGCCAGGCACTAGCGTACGAGCGAACTGCGGACAAAATCTACATTGAAGTACTGGAAGAGCGACAAGCATCCGAGCTGAATCAATTGAAGGCGGGGTATGAACTGGCACGGCAGCGCCAACAGATGATCATCCAGGAAAAAGACATTGCCCTCCTGGAAAAAGAGAGAAGCCTGCTCCTCTTCCAATTTCTGCTGGCCGTTGGAGTCGCCGGTTTATTGCTGGGTCTGTTCCTACTTCAGCGTAGCAAACGGAAGAGAGAAAAGGAACTTCAAGAGACCCACAAGGCGAAATTGAGTGCGGAGCTAGAAAACAAAACCAACGAACTAAGCTTATTCACGATCAATTTCATCCAAAAGCAGCAGATGATGGATGAGTTGAATCAGCTCATCAATGAGGCAGGAAAAGAAAAGAATCAAGAAGGAATAAAGAAGAAACTTCGGGAGATCACTCGAGTGGTTTCCAATCAGCAACGCAACGACAAGGAATGGGAAGATTTTAAGGTGTATTTTGAAAAGGTTCACCAGAATTTCTTTCAAAAAATGCAAGAAGAATTTGAAGACATTACGATCACGGAGCTCCGCCTGAGTGCCTTGATCAAAATGAACATGAATATTAAGGAAACGGCCTCTGTTTTGGGCATTGAACCCGACAGTGTCAAAACAGCCAGGTCCAGGTTGCGGGCGAAATTGGGCCTCTCCAGGGATCAAAACCTTGCCAACTTCCTCTCCACCTACTAAATCACTAATCACTGAATATCAGTAAGTTAGAACTTCATGTTTACTTATTGTTAACCTCACAATGCACGAAGTACACTTTTCGTACCCCTACTTTATTAGCTAGTGAGGACCCTGTTGCCGTTTCTTCGCCAATGTAAATGAAACGGAAATGAATCACTACTATCGAAAAACGTCAATCATCATCAGGCGGAAGCGAATGGACAAAAAGTCATTGATTCTACTGGGTTTGATGATTGCCATCGCCTTGCTTCTGGAACTTGTCCCCAAAGAGGAAGAAGACCGGCAAACAAGAAAATCAAATGTTCAACTCAAAATAATTACTAATGAAAGTTTTCACTTATTTCGTATCGATTAGCATGTTAGCTTTTCATACAACCATGGCCTGCACCTTCGACATCGAGAATGTGCAGGGGCGAGCAGTCGGTGACACAGACCGAGCACCAAAAATTCTGAATTTGAAAGAGTACATCGACGCCCTTGGGTACCCCAAGGAACTAAAGTCCCGGGGAATTGAAGGCAAAGTACTGGTAAAGCTGGAAGTAAGTGCTACCGGAGAACTGCTGGACCATACTGTAATTCATGCCACGAGCGACGAATTTGCTGCGATATGTCTCTCCAGGCTGGGTGAACTAAAGTTTCAGCCGGCAGTGGATGATTCGGGAGTTGAAGTAGACTCTAGCATCTACTTACCCGTCCGCTTTGAGCTAGCCCTCAATTAAGAAGAAACATTCTCTTCAGTGCGGTTCATACATGATTAGGAGGCGATGATGCCTCCTTTTCTATTTTGGCAAACCAGATCCTGCACTGAAACACTACGCTCGTTAGATGGTTGTAGTGCCATGGGTAATTCAAAAGCAGAGCCTCAGGTCGCCATTGTTGGTGCCGGTGTAAGCGGACTTATTGCAGCACTGGAGCTCGAGAAAAGAGGATACCATCCGATAATTTTTGATTCAGAAAAACAGGCTGGCGGTCGAGTTCAAACGGATGTGGTGTCAGGTTATCAATTGGATCGCGGCTTCCAGGTCATGCTCGAAGCATATCCCATGGTTCAAAAATACCTGGATCTGCAAGAATTGGAATTGCAAAAACTGGTAGATGGGGCCCGTCTATTTACCTCTGGATCCAGTGTAGACTTTGGTGATCCAAGAAGAAATCGAAAATTACTATTCCCCACACTTCTTACTAATCATGCCAGCATTTCTGACAAGTGGAAAATCTTCCAACTGAATCAAAAACTACGTTCCATCACCGTCGATGAGGTCTTTGAAAAAGAAAGCGAAACGACCCTGGCGTATCTTCACAGATTCGGATTTTCCACTCAAGTCATCAACACCTTCTTTCGACCTTTTTTTAGCGGCATATTTCTTGAACCCGGCCTTGAAACATCCAGCAGAATGTTTGAATTTGTATTCAAAATGTTTGGGGAAGGAAGTGCTGTCATTCCAAAGGCTGGCATGGGCGCAATACCACGTCAACTGCAGCAAAAACTGGCCAGGACCACCTTCCAATTAGGTACCAAAGTCGATCAAGTGGTTGGTACGGATGTGATCCTGGAAAATGGAGAGAAAGTCTCTACCGACTTTACCATCGTCGCCACAAACCCGGAAGGACTCGTGACAAACTATGCATCAAGCTTGCAATGGCGTTCCTGCGATAACCTCTACTTTACGCTACCGAACAGGACGATCAAAGCACCCCTCATTGGGCTCAACACCAGAGAAGACCGTTGGGTAAACAACATCTTCTACCCGACCAGCGTAGAGTGCAAGCACAAAGGAACCGAGGAGCTGCTCTCCGTGACGGTTGTAAAAGATCATGGCCTTTCCCAGGATGAACTCATCCAGCAAGTCATCCTCCAACTAGCAAGTGACTTTGGGATTGCTAACCCAACTTTTCTAAAGCACTACAAAATTGCCCATGCGCTCCCACAGCTTGATGACCTCCAAAGCGATCGAGATGCCGGGGAACACCGTCTCTCGGAAAATGTGGCTTTAGCAGGAGACCACCTACTCAATGGGTCCCTGAATGCTGCGATGCTATCGGGAGAAAAAGCAGCAGAAATCGCTCATCGTACGCTACAAAATCAGGTCATTGCCTTTTAATCGATTACCCATTTCAACGACATCATAAATGATACAAGCCCAACCTCCCGGATTCAACATTCACTCCTACTCTTTTGAAGTTTCTGTCACTGCCAGCGAACAGTCTGTATGGAAATGGTTGAACGACACTAAAACCTTTACCAATTCACAAGTGTGGCCCTACCGTGTTGAGTTTTACAGTCCCGATCCGGAATCCATCCCCAATGGGTTTCACGAAGGAGTGGTTACCAACCATACGGGTCCTTTTGTAAATTTCGCTGGAGTACTGACCTCGATTCAACCTCAATACAGAGACCTGCAGTACTATTATGGAAGTTATGCGATTAGCTTCCGTCTCGTTCGCCCATTCCGGCTCGAGTTCAGCACCCAGCCTGATGGTGAACAGGTCATTATTACCTGTACGATCAGCAGCTATGTGAAACCAGGGTTTTACAAGACGTGGGACTCATTGAACCGCCAGTTTTGGAAACGATTCAAGCGATGGTCGAGAAAGAGCATTGAAAAAATCGAAAAAGCACAACTGGATTCAAAGACTTAATTCCTTCCGAATCTCCGGAAACTTTTTGAAAAACTCTTTCGCCTGATGGTCGGTGCGAAAGGTAGTACGATATTCACCCAGCTCGTGCTTTACGTGAAGTTCCATGAAAGCATACAAATGTCCTTTCGTTAAGTCCTTCAATAGTGCTTCGTCAATACTAAAGTCCTGATCAAAAAGGAACTTTAAATGTTTGTATTCAATGGGGAACAGGTGCTGGCGTTCAGCATACTGTTCTTTAACCCTGTTCATCCATTCTTCTTCGTGAATTCCTTCGCTTTTTCTGCTTACATACATCTTACTAATATTTTTAGTAAATGTACAACAGAGCGCCTTTAATTGAAAGTCCTACCTCACGATTAGGACAAATTTCCTTTCTTAAATTCTTCGACCACATGATTGGCTGCTCTTGCGGTAAAGGCCATGTAGGTCAATGAAGGATTTTGGCAACCCGCAGAGGCCATAAATGCTCCATCCGTGACATAAAGGTTAGGTACATCATGGCAGGCATTCCATTTGTTTAGGATCGAAGTCTTAGGGTCTCTTCCCATTCGGGCAGTTCCCATTTCATGAATGCCATCACCGAACTTCCAGTTAATGGGCTGGTTTTCGTGCCAAAAGTCCTTAAATCCCGCAGCTGCCATCATCTCTCCAGATTCCTGATGAATCACATCAATCATCTTTTTTTCATTTTCTTTCAATTCGCAGCTGAAGTGTACCAGGGGAATGCCCCACTGATCTGTCTCTTCACTCAACCTCATATGATTGTCGTAGTACGGTAGTATCTCCCCAAAACCACCCAAGTCGAAAGTCCAGGGTCCCGGTTTCATCAGTTCATCTTTAAACTCCCCACCAAAACCGTCTGTTCGATTGCCGCGCCACCAGCTCTGCCTGGAAGCAGCGCCCTGGTAGCCAAAACCTCTGACAAAATCCTTATGAACGTTGTCCACATTGTGGAACCGTGGAATATAGATGCCATTAGGCCGATGACCGTTATAGTAACCATCCTCAAACCCATCGACCATTGCTCCGGTATCGGTGATCAAATGATCCATCATGTAACACTGTTGAAT
>CAZQDI010000015.1:0-7573 GCA_964591785.1 uncultured Roseivirgaceae bacterium | reverse complement strand
GTGTCCCAGCACCCCACTGGAGTTCGCAATACCTGTAGGAAAAGACGCTGAGGTACTATTTAGCATGATTTGGGTGGTGGCAACTGTAGAAGCACAAAGGAAAATGACTTTGGCAAAATACTCAGTCGTTTCTTTCGTGTTTTCATCGATGACCCTCACACCAGAGGCTTTCCCAGTTTCCGGATCATAAATCACCGAATGGACAATCGCATGATTGACTAAGGTCATATTACCGGTTCGTTCTGCCGCTGGGATGGTCACTGCTACGCTGCTGAAATATCCACTGTACGGGCAACCCGTTTCGCACATATTTCGGTATTGACAGGGTCCTCTCCCATTATGCGGAACGGTCAAGTGAGCACACCTACCTATTGTCACATTCCGTCCATTCAGTTTTTCTTTCACGGCATCTCTGAAATGCTCTTCCACACAGTTCATGTCCATTGGAGGCAAGAACTCTCCGTCCGGGAGTTGCCTTAGGCCTTCTTTCTGGCCACTCACCCCGATGTATTTCTCCACGTAGTCGTACCAGGGAGCAATGTCATCGTATCTGACCGGCCAATCCACCCCATGCCCATCTTTCAGGTTGGCTTCAAAGTCGATTTCACTCAGGCGATAGGATTGTCGGGCCCACAAGATGCTTTTTCCACCGGTTTGATAGCCTCGCCGCCACATGAAGGGTTTGTCTTCATCACTGGTGTAGGGATGCTCCGTATCCTTCACGAAAAAGTGCTTGGTCGATTCGCTGAATGCGTAAACACTCTGTTGTTTCGGATATTCCGCCTTGGTTTCCAATGATGGTTGCTGACGGTAATCAAACTCCCAGGGAGCCTTATTGGTCGTGGGATAGTCCTTGATGTGGGTGACCGACCGTCCCCGTTCCAATACCAGGGTCTTAAGGCCATTTTCAGTCAGCTCCTTGGCTGCCCAACCTCCTGACATTCCTGATCCCACCACAATGGCGTCGAAATAATTTGTCTGCATCTTTTTTACCATCTGTTGCCCATTAAATTTCTAGTTGTTTCGTCTACCGAAATGCATCCATCGTACTTGCCAGGTACCGATTGATAATTCATTTGCTGCATACCCACCTGGGAGGTGTAGTACCCCCACAAAACCACACCTCTGATGGCATGGTAGAAAGATTCTTCGTCCTCTTGCTGATCTTTCAAATACTCCGTCTGTGCCTCCACCGTCAGCGCATCGAAGCTTCTCTGATGGACTTCCTGACACCCCTCCATGAACTGCGTCAGCTTTCCTAGCAACTTAGCCATTGGCTCCTCCGCTAAAAAGCCGGAAAATAATTGATCAATGTAGGGTGCAACACCCGCATCGCCAGCTCCCGGGGTGGTGGTTTTGGGCAAAATGGTCTCTGCGACGTGCCATACCGTAGCATACTGCGTCGGAGTTAAGTTAACTGGTACGTAGTCTTCTTTCCTGGGCCCACACCCTTGCAACAAGGTAGTGAGGTATGGAAGAGAACCCAGCGCCCCGATGGATACCGCGGTATTCTTGAGTGCATTTCTTCTATTCATTGCTGTTGTTGGTCACAATTTCTTTCGGAAGATACGGTAAAGTCGGGTAATTCAATTGGAAACTGGCAACGTAAAGTAAAAGGTCGACCCCTTACCTACCGCACTCTCCACCCAGTTTGTCCCTTTATTCTTCTCCACAAAGTCCTTCACCAACATCAGCCCCAATCCGACCCCTTGTTCCCCTGCAGTTCCTTTGGAAGAGGTAATGCTCGGAGTAAACAGGTTTTCCAATTGTTCCTTCGACATGCCCACACCCGTATCCCGAACCCAAACAAGCAAGTGATCGTTTTGCTTTCGCTCTGCGCCCAGCGTAATTTGGCCTTCTTTCGGAGTGAACTTGATGGCATTGCTAATGAGGTTTCTTGAGATGGCTCGCACCTGGTTGATATCCCCACACACCAGGCTTTCCACCACGATCCTATTGTGAAAAGCAATTCCCTTTTTCTCAAGGGAATCCTTAAACAGTTTGGCCATTTCATCACCGATGGCTTGCATGTCAAATGAAACCACCTCCATCTCCTCGCCATCCATTTGACCTTTGGCCCAGTCAAGTAAGGTATGGACCGATCCGGTGAGGTCATCAATGCGCTGGATTAGTTGATGTTTTAGTTCTTCCAGCTTTTCAGAAGTCAAAATTTCAGGATCCAGGAGTTCGGTCACACTCCGTAGCGAAGAGAGGGGATTGCGCACGTCGTGCGAAATGATCCCGATCAGTCGGTTCTTTTGTGTATTCAATTCTGATAATGCAGTTGCCTGAGCTTCGATCTGCTCATTTCTAAGAACTAAAGCCTGATTTGCTTTTTGCTTCTGCACATAGCTCCGGTACACTAAAAACCCTAGCATGAAGGTGATCACCAACCCACCGACTGCTAGATTTCTTATTTGCTGCTCCTGGCGGAGTGCCTGGTCAAAAGCGGTCCGCTCCAATGCACTGAGTGCTTCCTTCTTCTTAATTTCCAACTCAAATTCCAGTGCAGTAATCTTCTTGACCTCCTCTGCATTGAACAAACTATCACTATAGGTTTTGAACTGTTGCTGATAGCGAAACGCCTGCTGAAAATTGCCCTTAGCTTCATAAGCAAGCGCGAGCACTTCAGCTGCTTGACTGGCCATGTCAGGTTCGCCGATGTCAACGGCCACCTTCAACCCCTGCTGTGCTAGTGGTATAGCCTGATCGATTCTGCCCTTGTAGTAGTGACCAAAGGCCATGCCCACGGCGCCCCACCCCACAATTGGTACGTAGCCCAGGTCATCTCCAATTGCATAGGCCCTGGAATGATAAAACAGTGAAGAGTCGTATTGCTGCTTCTTTCTGAGCACCGCGCCGATGTTTTCAAAAAGTGCAGCTCGCAGTAAGGGGTAACGCTCCTGTTTTTCCAATTCGACCCCCGCTTGATAGTAGTGTAATGCAGAATCGTATTTGCCCATCTTCTTGAAACTCAGCCCCACATTATTATAATTCAAAGCAATATTTCCCTTGCCACCATCGCTTTCTTCAATGATTTTCATAGCCAATAGATGGTATTCGATGGCCTTCTGGTATTGAGCAATCTTCGAATAAAGAATCCCCAAACTGTTGTAAAGTTCCAAGAGCCCTTGCTGGTAGTCCAGTTGTTCAAAAATCTCCCCGGATCTATTGAAATGCTCAAGGGCTAAAGCGGCATCACCCTGATCGATTTCTACTTTGGCAATATCCCAATACGCGTAGCCCATCGAAATACTATCTGTATGCTTGAGGTGAAGTGGTAATGCTTGCTGATAGTACTTCAACGCTTCTGGTAAATTCCCCAGCGGGCGATAATAGACCTGCCCTACCCGAGTGAGTAATTGAGCCCTGGCGGAGTCGCAGCATTGCTGCCGATTCGCAATCTCAAGGGCCTTTTCTAGCATCACAATGGCTGAATCGGGTTGATTGGCATCCCTGTATTCCCAATGAATCAAGTAAAACTGCTCCATGGCTTCCTCGAACTGATTCTCTTCCAGAAAGCGCAGCGCAACAGACTCCAAACTATCCTTTGCATTCTGTGCAGAGCTGCCCGCAAACACAACAACCTGGAAAACAAGTAAAATGGCACGTCTGACTACCATATGCTATTCTTTGTAAGGAAGATAAATCAAAAGCCACGAAATCCAATTTTCTAATTAGATATACCATTAGGAAACTAATATGTAATTTCACCGTAAAAAGACGTCATGAAGTACACACAATTGGGGGAATTTGAGGAGCTGGTGCTGTTGGTAGTAGGTAATTTAAACGGGGACGCCTACAGTATTTCCATCAAGGAGACACTGAAAGAAAAGACGCAGCGAAACCCCAGCATTGGCGCGCTCCATTCGGCCCTAAATCGATTAGAAAAGAAAGGGTTTATCTCTTCACATGAGGGGGGATCCACGACGGAACGAGGCGGCCGAAGAAAACGCTTCTACGAGATTACCTCGTACGGAAGAAAAATGCTGGATCAGTCTTTTGAACTCCGGTCCTCCTTGTACCACTCGTTGCCAAAGCTCGGATTTGAATCGTAATCAAATGAAATATCGCCCGCCCAGGTGGCCGGTTTGGATGCTCTTAAAGCTCTGTCCGGACGTGCATCAGGACATGTTGTTAGGAGACCTTGCCGAGCTCTACGAGAAACGAATGAAGGAACAAAAAAAGTGGAAGGCAGACCTCTTCTATGTACTGGAAGCCCTGGACCTTACCTGGAGGTCCGTCGCTTTTGAACGTAAAATCAAAAACTCAAACACGATCGCAATGCTCAAAAACTACTTTAAGATTACCTATCGGAACTTTCTAAGACAAAAAGTATACTCCCTCATCAATTTAAGCGGACTAGCCATTGGGATCGCTTGCTCCATTCTCATCTTCATCTTTATCCATGATGAGCTGAGCTACGATACTTTTCACACCAAGTCCAAACGAATCTATCGGGTCCTGGAAAAATTTGAAAGTGAGGGTGTGGGAGAACATTCTGCCAGCCTCCCCTTTCCAACCGGTCCCGCCTTGAAGACGGACTTCAGTCGTCAGATTGAACATGTGGTACGATTTTTCAACTTTCAGTCCCCCTCGCTTGCACTCGCCAATAAAGCAGCCGACAAGGGGTTCAACGAGCCCAACATCTTCTTTGCAGACTCTACCTTCTTCGACGTGTTCGACTTTGAGTTGATCAGCGGTGACAAGAACACCGCTCTGGACGAACCGAATACCATCCTGATTACCCGATCAATGGCCAGAAAGTACTTCGAAGACGAAGACCCCATGGGTAAAACCCTTGAGTTTCAGGGCAAACAAAACCTGATCGTCAAAGGAGTGCTGGAGGATACCCCCACCAATGCTCATTTCCAGTTTGACTTCATTGTTTCATTCTCCTCCTTAAAATCCTCTTTCGGCGGTGGATATCCCAGAAGTTGGTATTGGAATCCATGTTGGACCTACATCGTATTGGAAGAGCATACTTCAAAAGAGGACTTCGAAGCACAGTTTCCCGAATTTGTATTGAAATACTTCCCTGATTTCATCAAAGAAGACATTACCCTTCAACTTCAGCCCATCGAAGCCATTCATTTGACCAGCAAGCTGGACTATGAAATCACCGCCAACAGCGATGCGAAGAACATCTACATCTTTGGAGTAGTGGCCGTTTTTGTCCTGCTGATCGCAGCCATCAACTTCATCAACCTGAGTACCGCCCGCGCCAACAAGCGCGCGAAAGAAGTTGGGGTTCGCAAATCGCTGGGAAGTGCCAAAAGCCAACTGATCAATCAGTTCATTTTTGAATCGATTGTGTATTCTTTCCTGTCGCTGCTGGTGGCGCTGCTGATCGTACTTATCGTCCTTCCTGCTTTTAATCAGCTCACCGAAAAAACCGTCCCCTACAGTATTTTACTGGAGCCGATCTTCTCTTTTGGTTTGCTGGGGCTCACGTTGGTCATTGGCATCCTCTCCGGATTTTATCCGGCGTTTGTTCTTTCTTCCTTCAAAGCAGTAGCAATACTGAAGAACAGTCATTTGAAAACCAATGGCCTGAATTTCAGGCGTGTCCTGGTGACGTCACAATTTGCCATCTCCATCATGCTCATTGTGGGTGCCTTTATTGTTTTGAAGCAGCTCAACTTTCTGCAGCAGAAGGATGCCGGCTTTGACGAAGAAAACATCGTCATGATCCCGGTCATTCAATCCCCGATGGGTCAGCATTATGAAACCTTCAAGACAGCAGCCCTGCAGCATGCGGCGGTAAAATCGATGACTGCCGTGGAGGAAATCGTGGGTGCCAAGTTTCAGGTGGGGAATTATGAGTTTGAAGGTATGGACGAATCTAAGCCCTTCCCACGATTCAATGTAAGGCACGATTTCATCTCGACGATGAACATTTCCCTGGCAGCTGGAAGGCCTTATGACCAGGCCATTCAAACGGACGACTCACTGGCCTTGATTGTGAATGAGACGCTTGTCAGCAACATGAACTGGAGTCTAGAAGAAGCGGTAGGCAAGCGCTTCTCCTACCGCGGACAAATGAAGGGCCAGGTGGTCGGGGTCGTCAACGACTACAACTTCACCTCTAAGCATCATCCGATTGCCCCGTTGGTCATTACGTTGAACACAAGACCGGGGGCCTTCAACCTATTCATCAAATACGTAGCGGTGAAGGTGGACGGCAACCAGCTCGAGCCTGCCTTGGCCGCATTGGAAGATGCATGGATCTCCGTGCTGCCGGAACGCCCCTTTGATTTCTTTTTCCTGGATGACCGGCTGAATGACTCGTACAAGTCGGAACAAAAGCTGAGTAGCATTACGCTCGTCTTTTCGTTGCTTGCTGTGGCAGTGGCGTGCCTGGGGCTATTCGGACTTGCCACCTTCAACGTGGAGCAGCGAACCAAAGAAATCGGTGTTCGCAAAGTGTTGGGCATTGAGACGAAGGGAATCCTTAAGCTGCTTTCCCGGGAATTCATGTACCTGATCGGTTTGGCCTTTCTGGTAGCCATCCCACTCTCCTATTATTTTCTGAATGCATGGCTGAACGGATTTGCCTTTCGGACCACTATTGAGGTCTGGCCATTCCTCATTGCAGGAGTGTTGACCTTCGCCATTTCATTTTTGACCATTGTCTACCATGCCTTGAAAGCCTCCCTGATCAACCCTGTGGAGACTCTAAAATGTGAGTAGCATGACGGCTTAGCTGATTTATGGGGCAAGATGGGCATTGGAAATGAGGGAATTTCATCTAAAAATTCAGGTCCTTGACCTGTTAAATAAGCCCATCCGACTAAACGTGAGAACTGCTTTGCATACATGTGGTTTATTTTACCGTTAGATGAATTTGACCAGTACCGACACCCTTATGGAGAATATTCTAAAGATAAAGCCGACCAGAGATACCCCCGCGGTCTATTTCGACCCGAACAAAGGTATTTTCAAGATGTTTGGAAGGTCCCTACCGGAAAACTCATTGAAATTCTGGACGCCGATTTTACGCCAGGTGGAAAATGGAATCATCACCCGACATTTGGACGTACGCATCAAAATGGAATACTACAATACCAGTAGTTCGAAATGCGTGTTTGATTTGTTCAGGGTCTTTAAGGCGATTGAAGACAAGGGCATCGCGTTGATGATCCGGTGGTACTACGACGAGTACGACGAGGACATGTTGGAGGCAGGCGAAGATTACAAAAACCTACTGAACCTTCCAATCAAGTTCATCGAAGAAAAATACAACCGACTGAGGTCGGCATAAGACGAAAATAAACTTTCAGGACCGAGCCTGGTGTCGATGATGCCGGGCTTTTTTTATGCCTCTTGGAAGAATGGTGTGGACTCTTGCGCGCCTCGGGGTCCTCCCTTTCTTAATCTTCTCTGCACGCCAGGCGAACAGGGGGGAGTGCCGTACCTACAACGTGTATAGGGTGGCAATAAACAACAAAAAAGATCCAGCAATATAGCTGATGAAAAAAATCTTATTTCTGCTCCTTTTTTGTTCGTTCTCATCACTGAACTTTTGAACTATTACCTTATATCTTTTTCCTCTGATTATAAAAAAATAGGT
>CAZQDI010000014.1:0-40400 GCA_964591785.1 uncultured Roseivirgaceae bacterium | reverse complement strand
TGGCTTAACCTCGGAAGAGCTTATGCCGGGCTCGACCTCTTGGACAGCGCCTTACTTGCATATGAACAGTCGTTGCAATTTGCTTTGTCTCTTAAGGACACTGTTCAACTTGCTAACCTGCAGGGTCAATTGGGAGAGCTGCATCTAAAGGCAGGCAATTTGGGCAAAGCGAGGGATGCTATTGGGCAATCTTTATTTTTTGCCTCTTTCGATCAGCCCAAAGACATTATTTCAAGTGCTTACCTGACTAAGGCTAAGCTAGATAAGCTGGCATCCAATTTTGAAAGCTCTCTTGGTGCAGCACTGAAATCTTTGGAGCTTAGCCGCGAATTGTCTTTGATCAAGCAAGAGATTGAGGCATTGGATATCCTAGCCACTTCCTATTACTTAAATGGAAACCTATCAAAAGCCTATCAGACACTTCGCGAATATGAAGAGGTGAAATCCACGTTTCAGAATGAGACTCGACTTAAAAATCTGGAACAATTACGAACAGCTTTCGAAGCTGAAAAAAGCGAGCGAGAGATAGAACGACTGACGCAGGAAAATGAAATAAAGGACCTAAAGCTAGCTCAAGAACGGACCCTTTTTTTTGCTGTAGCTTCACTTATTTGCCTGGTTGCTGTTATTCTTTTGATCTTGTATCGCCAATTGAAACTTCGGTCCAGGCAACGGCAGCTAATCATGGAGCAGACACTGCTGCGATCGCAGATGAATCCTCATTTTATCTTCAATGCCCTCACCAGCATACAAAACTTTGTACTTTCTGACGATAACCCTAAAGCAGTGAAATACCTCACCAAATTCGGAACACTTATTCGAGGAATATTAGAAGCTTCTCGGCGGGAACTGATACCACTAACCCAGGAACTTGAAATGATCAAAAGCTACGTTGAGTTGGAAGAAGCTCGATTTAAAAAAAAGCTGAGCCTTAAGATCAGTGTTATAGATTTGGAGGAGGAGATTAAAATACCACCCATGATTATCCAACCTTTTATTGAAAACTCTTTAAAACATGGATTTGTGAATAGAGACCATGGGAGCATAGATATTGCAATTTCAAGAAGTAATTCGGAGATATCTGTGGAAATAATGGATGATGGTACTGGCATGCGACATGATCAGTTGACCGATAAATCTTTAGGTATTAAGATGACCAGGGAGCGAATCAAAAGGGGGAAAGACAAGCAGTCTATACATTTTGCAAATTTGGAAGATAGGAATGGGATGGTCTGCGGGCTGAAAGTTGCGTTTAAATTGCCTTTGGTTTATGCAACATGATACCATTACTACTTTAATCATTGAAGATGAGAAAAGTGCTCAGGAAGCACTGCTCCATCTACTAAAAATTGAATGTCCTGAAATTAACGTAGTAGGAATCAGTTCCGACGCATTAGGTGGGAGACAGTTGATTGATGATCTTCAACCTGAGTTGGTTTTGATGGATATTCAGTTAGGCAATTCGAATTCATTTGAAATTCTGGAAGGGCTCTCTCAGCCAAGACCACATATCATTTTTGTTACTGCCTACAACGAATATGCCATCGATGCATTTCGATTTTCTGCCGTCGATTACTTACTTAAACCAGTAGATGGCACCTTGTTAAAAGAAGCAGTTGGTAAGGTACGGAGTCTGTTGGATCACAAAAAGGAGAGCCAAGAACTAGAGGTGCTCTTCGAAAACTTAAAGGAAGAGCGACTTCAAAAAAAGAAATTGGTGCTTGCTACCATTGATACCATTCACGTTGTGGAAATTGGAGATATTGTAAAATGTCAGTCACACATGAACTACACCATCTTTTCTATTGTGGGCGGCAAAGAGTTGATTATTTCAAGAACGTTGAAAGAATTTGAAGACCAGCTAAGTGCCTATTCCTTTCTGAGGATACACAAATCGTGGCTGATCAATAGTCATCATATTCATGGATTTGATAAGAGGGAAGGAGGATTTGTGATCCTGTCTGATGGATCCAAAGCACCGGTCTCTACCACAAAAAAAGAGTTCTTACTTCAGCTCATCAGAAACAAATAGTAAACGGACCAGCCAGCTACTTTCATCCGGATGCTACTTTCGTTCATCTTAACCGGCCATTGGTTCAACTAGACTCAAAATCAACGGGCTTTTTTGAATCATTGAGGATCATAAGAAAAATTGTGACCTACGATGAAAAAGTATATCTGGATTTTGCCACTACTATTAACTGCCTGCAACAAAAACGAAGATGCTGTGAATACCCCGCCAACTCTATCGGATCAGGTATTTGCTACCAGGGAAGATATTGCTTCTGGAGAGTCGATTGGAACACTAACGGCCTCTGACCCGGATGGGGGAGCGAGCTTGACGTTTACCATTGTTGAGGATGCTAGTCAACTTTTTAGTATCAACTCATCCACAGGTACTTTGAGCTTATCCAATGGTAAATCACTCGATTTTGAAGCCGCCGAAGTCCACACATTGCGTGCAGAGGTGTCAGATGGACAAAGTTCTGCAACGGGGACCATCACAATCAATGTTTTGGATGTTAATGAAGAGCCAGAAGCTACAGACCAGCAGTTCACGGTCAAAGAGGATATTGATGATACTCAAGTAATTGGAACGGTTACCGCAACTGATATGGATAAAAACTCCACTATCGTGTACAAGATAGTATCAAATGACGGTGAATTGTTTGAGATAGATCAACAAAGTGGTGAGATCAGCTTATCCACTGGAAGCAACCTTGATTTCGAGACCAAAGAAACGCACACCCTTGTTGTTGAGGCCTCTGATGGCATCTTATCAGTTTCTCCTTCGGTGACTATTTCTGTAGAGAATGTGAACGAGGCACCCACTATCATAGAGCAGGTTTTTACTGTATCGGAGGAAAGCGCTGATATAGGAGTCATAGAAGCCATTGATCCAGAGGGGAACACATTGAGCTATACTATTTTAAGTAATGATAATGATCTGTTTGAGATTAATGGATCGGAAGGTTTTTTAGCACTTGCCAATGATAAAATATTGGATTTTGAGAGCCAGACCGTTCATGAACTGACTGTACAGGTTTCCGATGGTGAATTTAATCGTTCTGCTGCCATTTCGGTCGAGGTAACGGATGTCAACGAAGCGCCAATACTTGCCAACCAACTATTTAGTATACCCGAAGATATAGACGCGGTGGCAGTCATTGGAACTTTGCCTGCGGTTGATCAGGATGTAGGTGCCGTTCTTTCATTCAGTATTACTTCCAACCCAGAAAGTTTGTTTGAGGTTAATTTCAGCACTGGAGAGTTGTCTTTGATCGACGGATTCTTCCTTGATTTTGAGAAGACACCATCTCATGAAATAATTGTGGAAGTTTCTGACGGGACATTTACTACTTCAGCAGTGGTAACCATTGATGTGACCAACGTCATTGACGTAAACGTAACCACATTTGCTTCAGGTGTCACTTTTGTTCAAGGTTTGGTTTTTGATGCTCAAGGCAATATGTATGCGACTTCAGGGTCAACAATTCGTAAGATAGACCCAAGCGGAAACGTCACTTTATTTGCCGGAAATCCGAGTGTTCAAGGAACAGCTGACGGACCGGCATCTTCTGCATTGTTTAGCATACCTGACAAAATCGTTATCGATGCATCTGGAAATCTTTATATCGCCGATACCGGAAACCACACCATTAGAATGATTGATACCAATGGCAACGTTAGTACCATTGCTGGAATTGCTGACACACCGGGTTACCAAGATGGACTCGCGACCAGTGGGCTTTTGAGTTTTCCGGTCGGATTGGCTGTTGACAACGGGGCATTATACATTACTGAGATTGGTAATCACAGCATAAGAAAACTGGATTTTACTACAAATAACCTTACCACGATAGCAGGCACAACTACGTTCTCTGGTTTCGTGGATGGTGCCGGTAGTGTTGCCCGTTTCAATCGACCCTATGATATTACCCAAGGTGGCTCTGGCACGTTAGCCGTTTCCGATTTTAGTAATCATTCCATTCGTTCAATTGACGCTACTGATCAGGTGAGTACCATGGCTGGAGATGGGACGTCGGGCAGTTCTGATGGCTCGGCCTCCGCAGCTCGATTCTTTCAACCTGGTGCCATTATTGGCGATGGACAAGGCAACTTTTATGTGGCAGATTCTTTTAATCATACCATTCGAAAAATCGACTCCAATGGGAATGTTACTACCTTGGCTGGCATGGCTGGAATGAGTGGCAACGTCGATGGTCAAAACGATCAAACAAGGTTTAACTTACCACTGGCTTTATGTATCGACCCTTCCGGCAATCTCTACATTGCGGACTCGTCTAATGGTAAGATTCGGAAATTGTCAGTACAGTAGTTCTTACGAGAGGGCTTCATGCTCAGTGCTTCTTAAGTGCAGATTGAATTTAGTTCGAATAGCTCTTAGCTGCACGTCCGCCGGGCCCCTCATACGACTCACCATGTACTTCTTGATTCTGGAGTTATTCGGGTACTTTTTTCATGGTTCTATTCTGAACGATTTGGTGGAGAAATGATTGTCAATTGGTTCTCAGTGAAGTGAAGTCATCTCATAGAGGCAATATGTCAGCAAACTTCCTCTCACAATTTTGACTGGATTATGGAAGTGTGAAGCCCATTCTGGAATATCTTTAGTTCATGTTCCTTCGAGTCGTTAAAAAGGTCCTGTTCGGACTCCTTTTGTTTGTCCTATTTCTGGCGGTTTTGGTAGCTTACTTAAGCTCTGGCAGACTGGAAGAAGAGGAATACACTGAACTGATCACATACAAAACTCGATCGACAGCTTCAGATTCAACCCTAAAGGTGATGACGTATAATCTGGGCTATCTCTCTGGAATGACCAACAACCGGCCGATCAGGCGGGAACCGGATTTTTTTTCCAGCAATCTTGCAGCTGCAAAATCGCTTTTACAAAAGGTTGATGCAGATGTTATTGGTGTTCAGGAGGTAGACTTTGGGTCGTCAAGGTCCTTTTACGTGAATCAGCTGGATACCCTTGCACGTGTGGCGGACTATGCTTCAGGATACAGGTCAGTGAATTGGGATAAAAAGTACGTTCCTTTTCCCTATTGGCCGCCCTCCCGGCACTTTGGCAGGATGCTGAGCGGACAGGCAATTATTTCAAACTATGCGTTATCGAGCGGGCAGACACTGGTTTTACCACCAAATCGATCGTCCCCTTCGTATTATCGGGCATTTTACCTGGATCGGTTGCTCCAGGTGACTGAATTTGACTATCTCGGAGAGAAGGTAAAGGTCTTGAATGTGCACCTTGAAGCGTTTGATTTGGACACACGCTTACGACAGGTTGAGGTGGTGAAGGGGGTATATGAAGAATATGCGTCAAACTTTCCAGTCATCTTAATGGGTGATTTCAATGCGGAGATACCTGCAAAGTCGATGGACCCAGATGCCATCGAGGCACTCTTGACAGCCCCATGGATTGCCTCTGCCGTTCCCTTTGGAAAGGAAGCTGAAAACGGCACGTTTCCAAGCGACGCTCCGGAGCGGATGATCGACTACATTTTTTACAATGAGAATTTTTTGCGGTGCATCAATGCGCATGTAATCATCGAGGCTGGACAGATTTCCGATCACCTGCCAGTTGAGGCGAAGTTTCAGCTGGCAACACCGTAGCTATTCGTAAATGAACCGGCCTTCTTCATTGAACCATGTTTTGTACATGTCGTGATGGATATCTTCCACACGGGACCGTCGTACCTTCATGGAAGGAGTCATAAGCCCGTTGTCGATGGACCATTCTTCTTTCATCACCACCGCCTTTGCTACCTTCTCATGGGCCATCAAGGTTGGATTGACCTCATCGATGGTTGCCAGGATCGATTGCTCTAAAGCCTGCTCATCAAGGGCCTTGCCAGCTTCACAAGGTACAAGAAGCGCAATGGTTTGGGCGATGCCCTTCCCGACGACGCACACTTGCTCAATGTCGGTATTTTTGGAAAGCTTCATTTCGATCTGGGCAGGAGTCACGTACTTACCCTTATCCGTTTTGAATTGATCCTTTAATCGACCCGTAATGGAGAGGTAGCCGTCGTGATCAAACTCGCCTTTGTCACCTGTTTTCATGAAGCCATCCTCTGTAAACATCTCTGCCGTCTTTTCAGGTTCTTTGTAATAACCGACCATCAACGCATCGTTTTTTACCTGAACTTCTCCTTCTGCCGAGAGTCTTGACACCACTCCGGGGAGAGGTGGCCCTACAGTGCCAAACTTATTGGACCCCACAATATTGAAATGAGACATAATGCAGTCTTCGGTCATTCCATAGGCTTGCAGGATATTGATCCCAAGTTTATCGTACCATTCCATCAGGCTGACCGCAAGAGGTGCGGCACCCGCGTATACATGTGTGGCCTGATCCAAACCAAGTTTCTGGCGAATTTTCTTCTTGATGATGTTTCCCAGTAGCGGTAAGGAGATGAGGCGATCCAGTTTCTTCTGAGGAAATTTATCCAGAATTTTTTCTTGAAATTTTTGCCAAATACGTGGCACAGCCATAAATAAATTGGGCTTTACCGATGCCAAATCTTCGGCGAAGGTGTCCAGTGATTCCGGAAAGCTCACACATCCACCACAATAGATGGATCCAATCTGGATGCCAATCCGTTCCGCGATGTGTGACAATGGAAGGTACGAGAAGTAGCGCCCATTAGGTGTTACCTTGAGTGCTTCCATTGATTTTGAACCTAACGTATTAAAAGATTTTACTTTGTGCATGACACCTTTCGGATTCCCGGTGGTGCCGGAAGTGTACATGATCGTGATTAGCTCCTCAGGGTCCAGACCCGGCGGCTCAAAATCAGAAGTATCTTCCTGCAGGAGCTTTTCCCAGGAGTATTGTTCCTCAATTCCATAGAGTTCGATGCCGATATGCGGAATGTCATGAGGTACTCCATCTTTCTGCTTGTCGTAATCATCTAGTTTTCCTACAATGACGGCTTTGGATTCACTATGTACGAGAATTTCGTTAATCGATTTGGCGTCCAGTGTGGGGTAGAGTGGAACCGAGATGAAACCGCCTAACATCATGGCCAGATCTGCCATGAACCAATGGGCGCAGTTTTTTGAAAGTAAAGCAACATGATCCCCCTTTTTCAGACCCATCTTGTGAAGGGCCCCGGCCACTGCAAGTGCTTGATCGTATGCCTCCTGGCGTGAATACTCGATAAATTTTCGGTTGATTGGCTGACGAAGAAAGATAAAATCAGGATCTTCCTTATGCCAGTAGTCAAAGGCATCTAATGGGGTTTGGTAAGGTTTCATCACGCTAGGTTTTGAGGTGTGTCTATTAAAGATACGCCTTTTCATTGAACTGGAGAAGGGGGCCTACCTCCCTTAATCTTCTCTGCAGCAAGCCATCTCTTTGATGTTGCATTTGAGGTGTTCAACAAAATTGAGTAGGTATTGTGGTGTAGTTTCCTGTTTGAGCGTGATGGTATTCCATGTTCGATGGAGTCCCCTTTTTGTCACAGGCACCAAGGCGATCTGATCTTCTTTGAGGTAGGGTTCTACAATCCATTTGGCCATGACATTGACGCCGAGCCCTGCTTTGACCATTTCTATAATGGCCTCCGTTACCTGCACTTGCACGACATTTTTTGGTTGGATTCCTTCCGGGATTAAGACCTGGGAGAACAAAGAAACGGACTCCAATGGGTATGAGTGGATAATGACCTGTTGATTTTCAAAGTCTTTTGCTTCCAGGTACTGCTTTGCTCTCCACGTATGATCTGGCGGGACCAACGCGAACATCTCATCTTCGAAGAGCTCAAAGTAGTTCAGCTTGGAATGATTAGAAGATTCGTAGATCACCGCAATGTCTATTTCACCATTCAATACTTGATTTTCTACATCGGAATCGTTGTTATGTAAGATCTCGATCTCCACATTTGGAAACTCCTTCTTAAAATCTTTCAAGATCGTAGGCAGCCAGTGGTAGCAGGTATAGCATTGCGTCGCCAACCGAATGGTGCCTGTTTGTCCAGATACATACTTCTTGATGGAACTCTCTGTTTTTTCCAATTCAGAAAGTACCTTTTCTGCAGAGTCTAGCACCATTTTTCCTGCAGTCGACAAGATGAGTTGTTTATTGACCCGATGAAACAAAAGGGTGCCCAATTGCCCTTCTACTTCCTTCAACTGATGACTCAATGCAGACTGTGACAGGTAGAGGTTGTCTTTCGCCTTGGACAGGCTCTTAGTTCTAGCCACTTCCCGAATCAACTTCAAATGCCGGATTTCCATCTTACTATATTAAAAATATTCATCGTTACTACAAAATCAATTCATCATATTAATAGTTCCTTCCATGCTGGTTTTCGTTCACTTTGAGTAAATCATTTACATTATGAGACTACGAAACATCCATCTACTGATTCTTCTAGCTTTTTGTTGGGGACCTTCTTTTCTATTTATCAAGTTGGCGCTGACAGAGCTGGACCCAATCATGGTTTCTATTTTCAGGATTGGGATTGGCGCATTGATATTAAATGTCATCTTACTGGCTAAAAAAGACTACCTCCCAAGCAATCGTATGTTTTGGAGAGACTCGCTAGTGGCGGCTTTTTTCTCCGTTGCCTTTCCATTTATGCTAATCAACTGGGGTCAGCAGTTTATTGACAGCTCTTTAGGATCGTTGCTCAACGGGACCACACCTTTCTTTACGGTCATTTTTTCGACGTTGCTCCTACGAAATGAGAAGATTTCAGGCAACAAATTGAGGGGAATAATCATCGGCTTTGTAGGGCTGCTGGTTTTGGTTTTCCCAAATCTGCGTCAAGGAGTCAACGCAAGTTTTTGGGGGATTATGGCAGTTGTTTTGGCATCTGCCAGCTACGGAGTAGGATGGGTTTGGGTAAGAAAAAGACTGGTCGGCACCACCTCATTTAAGGCGCCGGCTACTCAATTGTTTCTTGCCACACTCATGCTTTTACCTTTCCTCTCCCTGGCAGAGGTACCTGCTTCCATGCTCAGTTTGAGTAGTACCACGCTAATTTCCATTTTGGGCTTAGGCACCTTAGGCACCTCGATTGCATTCATCTTATATTTCAAGCTGATTTCGCAGGCAGGTGCAAGTTACGCCTCCATGGTTACGTATCTGGTGCCTGTTATTGGTGTATTTCTGGGAAGCATTGTGCTGCAGGAAAAAGTAACGGTCTGGATGTTGAGTGGGGCCGTCCTGATTCTTTATGGAATCTATACCGGAGGGAAGAAGCCTGTAGAAATTTGCTGCCCCGAAGATCGGGTTGACTATCGACTCTTCACGAAATTCAGATAAGAAAAGTGACTTCAGGGTCTACCAGACCCTGAATTTTTTTGAGCCTAACAGGTTTCCTTGGTCATCAACCACATTAAGTACATAGCCTCCCTTACTCATGGAGGCTTTTGTTTTTAAGGTTACTTGATTCTCACCTCCAGTTTCTACTGACTCCCAAAGGAGTTGTGCCTTGAAATCAGGCAGTCGATCATCTCCGACTTTTTGTTCGTAAAAGGTTTCTGATAAATCTATCTTCTCGGAATTAAAGAAGCGCACAGTTCTGATGTACTTTTTGTAGGTTTTAAAGTGGATGATTCCTGCAAACTCGAAGCCATTAAAGGTGACATTAGCTGGATGGATGGTGATGGTTTCGATGTAATTTGGGTTTTGCTGAAATAACGATTTCGAGCTCATGGGGACCCCATTAAAAAGTACCAGTGAGGAGTCGCTGGCTGCAAAGGATTGATTGGCCACCGAGAAGATTTTGACTTTTCTTTTGGTTCTCATTTTTATCTCCGGGATGTATTCCAGGATGGGATCTTCCAATCTTGGGAAGCGAGTAAAATCATCCAGACGGTACGTTTTGGAATTCAAATAGTCGAGGACACCAGCACTGTCGACACGGGTAACTGCCGTGTACTTTTCATTGAAATATTCGTCTTCAATTTGCACCTCTTTAGCTCTATTCAGGATCCAGGTCGTTAGGGAGGAATCTATTTCGAGCCTCGGAATATCCCAATTATGATTACTAATGAATGGATCATCAATTTCGAAGGAGACGGCCTCTTCGGCCTTTAGAAGAATTGGATTGCTCCTTTGATGATTGCTAATGGGTATGATGAACTCTCCGCTTTCATTGGAGGTGGTAAACTGTATTTTGTTCATCAACTCGTTGGAGACCGAGATTACAACGCTCTTCGGTTCACCGTTATCATCTTTTACCCGGCCTTTTAGAAGCTGACCTTTGGGTTCAGGTATGAAGGTCGATTCTGTAGGCACGGTACTTTTTGGACTAAGTGTATAAGAATTCGTGAATGTAGATCTTTCATTTTCCTTGTGAACAGATACCAACACGGCGTTGGTTTCTTCGGCATTGTTGAACTTTAGATCAATTGTAATACTGTCTTGAGGGGAATAAGCTTGCTTGCTTAGCGATATTTCAAGGCTGCCTTTCGAGAAATCTTTGGCTTCTCTTTGCGTGTTAACAAACAGACCTTCAGGTAAAGGTTCAAAAGGGTTCACTACGGAGATCATCTTTTTTCCGAAGTGGTCGGGGCTAAAATTTCTACTCCATTGGGTGTATCCAATAACCGCATAGTTGCCTGTCGTCAAGTTTGCAGGCAGGAAAATGGACCCGTTGAACTGGCCGTTTTCTAAATGAAAAGACTTTTTGATTCTTGAGGTATTGGCTTCATCGATCACTTCCAAATAGATGAGCTGGCTAAGTTCTGATGGCTTTGAGTTAATGAAACAGGAAACATTCAAGTAGACATTTTCACCCGTGAGATACAGGTCATGATTCGAGATAATGCGGATGTCTTCTTTGGAAGACGCCGACACTTCCATCGACTGACCAATAGTCTCCAGGCACACAAAAAGCAAAGCGTAAGCAGTTATTTTTCTCATATTATTCCCAAAATTCCGGACGTTTATTCGAACCAAATTCAGTGCACTCTGCACATCTCTTAGGTAGAAAGAATGCAGTCGAATTGCCAAAGTAGCTGAGCACCCATTCATCTCCAAGGACGTTTAAGGTAGAGTCCACAGCTTCGATGGTATCCGCACTTGATACCGGGTCAAAGTCTGCGCAATCAATAAAGTCTCCGCGGATTACCCTAAAACCAGCATTAAAAAAATCTTCCCGATCGAAATGTCTCCTTAGTCTTTGGATTTGTACTGCATCAAAGCGACCTAAGACAATCTCCTGTGGGTTGGAAATAGATCGTACATTGCCGACGATGGTACCTGGTTGTAAGTCTGCAAGTGAGCCTTGCTCCTGGTTAAAGTCATCCACCAGCTTCCAGTAGTTGTAGGAGGTTTGAGAAAGAGCATACCATTCCAGCTCCATACTAAAGCCTTTTTTCATGAATCCTTCTTCGGAATGAAAGTCGTAGAGTGGCAAACGAGTTACTCCTATTTCGGGAGTCTGAACTTCGATCAGGTTTAAGTCTTTGTTTTCAAAAGTTTGCCAGCATACCTCCACTTGCAACGAGTCATTTTCACTGCCTCGATCTCTGTTAATGAATTCATTGTTTATGAAAAGCCAACGGGATGGGGTGCTCGTTGAAAACTCAAATGTATAATTCCAGTCCCATCTAAAGAATCTATTGTCTGATTGGTTGTTTCTGGCATCGAGGAAAAAATTAAAACGTCCTGCAAATGTATTTCTTCGGACGGGTTCGGAGGTGAATTCTGCAAAGATGGAATCCACAGCATCTGTAGGTAGTACATCTACCATCAAGGATTCATATTGTCTACCACTTTCCGTTTCAATAAATAACTGTACTGACCCACCTACCGGTACACCATAGGGCGTCTGTGTCACATACCTTCCATTGCTTTCTTCACTGAAATTAATTCTTGCGCCCTCACTATCTTCAATCCAAACTCGGGCTCCTCTTTCAAAGAAAAAGGTCCTGTCGTTGATCGCTTTCGTCCGACTTAATATAATCTCTTGATTAACCACCTCGTCAGTGACGAGTCCGTCGATCACTAGTAAGTCATCAAACGCAATGTTATTCGGGTCAATAGGTTCTATGCATGAAGTGAGGACCATTGGTATCACCAGTGCAAACAGCTTACGATATGCCTTTGGCCATTTCAAAATCTACTACTCCCAAAAATCAGGTTGTTTGTTGGATCCATACTCAGTGCATTCTGCACACCTTTTTGGGTAATAGTAGGCGAAGGGCGGAGCGTCGGTGAAATAAGTTAAGACCCAGTCATCACCCAATACTGTAAGCGCAGAGTCGACGGCAGCCACTGTTTTTAAACTGGTTACGGAGTCCACTTCGAAACAGTTGATGAAGTTGCTTCTGATCACGCGAAAACCATCATCAAAGAAATCTTCCCGGTCAAATTGTCTTCTTACGCTCCGTTCTTGTGAAGCTTCGAAGATTCCTAGAACGATTTCTTGAGAATTGGTCAATGACCTAATATTTCCGACGATCGTCCCTGGCTGAGTGTCAGAAAGTGAACCCTGATCTTGACTAATTTCTTTGATTTGATTCCAAAAGCTAAAGGAGGATTGAGAGAGTCCATATTGTTTGATTTCCATACTGAATCCTCTCTTCATGAAGCCTTCTTGAGAGTGGAAATCATAGATAGGTAGTTTATTCACACCCACTGATGGTACCTGGAGTTCTTGCAGGTTCAGTTGGTTGTCTTCGCGGGTTTGCCAGCATACCTCCACTTGCAACGAGTCGTTTTCACTTCCCCGTTCACGGATGATAAATTCCCCGTCGACCAAAAGCCAACGTGAAGGTAATCTTACTGATAATTCGAACGTCGAGTTCCATTTCCAGCGGAAGTATCGGTTGTTGGAAGAGTTATTTCTTGAATCAAGAAAAAAGCTAAATCTTCCTGCGAAGGTGTTTTCATTGACTGGTTCCGGACTAAATTCCGCATACAGTGAGTCGATGGGTGAGGTTTCCTGAACTGTGACGACATCTGATTCATACCTACTTCCTCTTCTGCCGTTGATGAATAGTTGCAGTGTGCCTCCAACGGTTGCTGCATACGGACTCACCGTTAAATATCTGCCGTCTGATTCTTCAAAGAAATCAATTCTTGAGCCTTCCTGATCTTCCATCCAAACGGTGGCACCAGTTTCCTTGGAGTTGGTTCGCCGATTGATTGCTTCCGATCTACTGAGTAGCACTTCTTGCTGCACCAACTGATCCGTAATCAGTGCTTCTACCACAAGAAGTTCATCAAAACGAACTCTTGCGGGATCTATTGGCTCAATACAGGAGTTGTGCAATAACAACAACCCCACAATCATCACGATGGTATTCAACTTCTGTCTCATCAAAAAATCACATTATACGTTACTGAAGGTATTGCAGAGGCCAAAACTGATAGTTGGTAACCTTGAATTTCTCCGTTCTCATCGCCTCTAAAGAAAACAGAGTAGGCATTGTTTCTTCCCAACAAGTTGTACACCGAGAAAGACCAATAGGTGTAGAGCAGGTTGTTCTTGCGGTGGGAGGGTTCGACATTCACACCGATGTCTACTCGGATATAATTGGGTATTCTAAATTCATTTCGATCACCAAAATGGACCACCTCACGATTGGACAATTCATAAATGGCGGTCGGATAGGTGACAGGTCTGCCACTGGTAAAAATGAAGTTCATTGAGGTGCTAAACCGACGATTGATCTTATAATTGGTGATCAGACTAAAATCGTGGGGTTTGTCAAAATTGGAAGGAAAGAATTCGCCACCATTGACGGTTTCTTCAACAAAAGGGGAAGCAAAGCGCTGTTCTGTGCGACTGTAGGTGTATCCAACCCACCCCGTAAGCTTTCCAGTTTTTTTACGAATGAGCAACTCTAGCCCTCTGGCTCGGCCTTCTCCCTGAATGATATCGCGTTCCAATTCTGGATTGAGAATCAAATTGGCTCCCACTTTGTAGTCGACGATGTTATCAAAAGACTTGTAGTATGCTTCTGCGGAAACTTCAACGGAGTTTCCTAACAAGTTCTTGTATACTCCTACAGAGTACTGACTACTTAGTTGCGGCTTGAAGTTTGGATCAGAGAGTTTCCAGGTATCTAGTGGTGATACTGAAACTGTATTTGACAAAGAGTGGATGTACTGTCTCATGGTGGTGTAATTAGCTTTGATGGACAGATCATCACGTAATAAGTAGTTCAGCGAAATTCTAGTTTCCGGCCCCGAATAGGTGTCTATCACCTGGCCATCGGAATAGGCTTCGGTGCCAATCAGCGAAGCATCATCCCTTAATGAATTAGGTTGATACGTGTTGATGGACCTTGGTCCAAGCGGGGAGAATATGGAATACCTAAATCCAAAAGTTCCTTTCAGATTGCTTAGCAGTGATATTTCATTTGAAAAGAAGACGGAGACTTCACGACCCTTTTCGTTTTCGAGTACGCTTGGTTCGATCAGTGATTCTTCACCCAGGGGATTGATAAATCCTGGGTTCAAGTCATACAATTTCATGTCAACCCCTACCATGTAAGAGTTATTCAGCTTATCCAGATTGACAAGGGTTTTGAAATAGAGGTCACTGATGTTGAATCCATAATCAAAAGACTCGGGTCCAATTTGATCATTCTGAACGTTGAAATCATATTCACTAAAGGCGGAAGTGGTTTTTACGCTCCACTCTTCGGAAATTTGATAAATCCAATTTAAGGAGGCCCCCAAATTGGTGTAAGAAAAGAGTGAATCCCTGGTCAGCTTAAATTCATCACGGCTGTAATAGCCAAATCCCTCAATAGAGTGTTTGTCATTTAGTGATACGGTGATCTTTCCGGCTCCATCATAGAAGGAAGGATTGCTGTTTTTGATGGTACTATTGTCTACTGTGTTGGTAATCCAATCGGAGTAAGTGGCTCGCCCTCCCGCAACCAGAGATACTTTTTCCTTGATGATCGGGACATTAACGCTCGCTTTGCTGGTTACCGGAGAGATGCCCAGTTTGCCGGAGAAGTTTTCATTATCACCCGCTTTCATATTAACGCTAAGTATGGATGACAGTCTTCCCCCATATTCTGCCGGGATACTTCCTTTATACAAGTCGGTGGTTCCGACAATATCTGCATTGAATGCCGAAAAGAATCCAAAGAAATGGAAAGGATTGTAGAGCGTGATATCGTTAAACAGCACAAGGTTTTGGTCTGTTTTTCCACCTCTTACATTGATACCAGCAGCCCCTTCACCCACACTTTGAACTCCGGGCAAAGCCAATGCAACTTGAACTACGTCGTTCTCACCAAATACTTTTGGAATTGTTTTCGCTTCTTCCAGATCCAACTTGGTGAGTCCCGTCACTGTTGACGACACATTTCGATCCCCTCCGCCGAGGACATACACCTCTTCCAATACCAGGGCCTGTTCCTCCAGTGTGGTGTTGAATTCACCATTTGAATAGACCAGAATGTCTTGAAATGTTGTTTCATACCCGAGGCTCTGGACTTGAATTTCATGCCTGCCAACTGGTAGTGAAATGGAATATTCACCCCTCTGGTTGGTAGTTGTACTCTTTTTCAGCTGATCGACATAGACCAGGGCTCCACTTACAGGCTCGTCATTGATGTCTACAATCACACCTGAGATGGTGCCGTTTCTTTGGTTTCCTTTTCTCGTTCCAATCACAACTACATCATCAGTGCCACCAAGTTCTCTTGAAAACTTCACCTTGTTGGATCCTTCATTGTCACTATTTATCTGCAGCTCACCAATGAGTGGTTGAGTAGTAACGATGACTTGATCTTCTATCAGATGATAAGCAAAGCCTGTTTTTTCTGCGAGCAGATCTAGTAGGTTCTGGGTAGAGTTGCCTTGATCAGAACTTATGGACAGTGTCATTTCCTCTGCCCAGCTTTTAGCGTAGTAGAAGGATAGGTTGCTTTTTGATTCAATTACCGAAATGCAGCTATCGAACGAAACATTGGTGAGGTTGAATGCACTATTTTGACTGTACCCTTTCGTAGCAACGGCGAAAAAAAGACTAACTAAAAATACGATTCTAACCCTTTTCCATTTCATCATCAAGTGCCTTCATGTAGTTGATTAATCTTTCTTCTTTGAATTTTGAGTACTTCAATGTCTTATTGGTAGCTCGCACTTTTGCATTCAGTGCTTTAATGTCTCCCAAAACTGCAAGATCCTTCTTGCTATTGAGAGGAATGAGCTTATTTTCATATTCCAGGAAATAAGCGTTTTTTTCAATGAAGACGACTTCCGCTTTATCCACCTTTTCTTCCTTGCTTCTTTTCACTAAAAATTGAAAATTGTCGCCCTCGATAAGAACTTCATAGAAACCTAAATCTGACGAAAAAGATGATGTTCTAAAGTAGGAATCATTGATCTTAAAGCTTTTAACGAGGGGCATGTTTGGTATGATACCAAAGATCTTGGAAGCATCCGGATATCGAAGGATTAAGATGTCACGGGTTAAGTCGTACAATGCAGGTATTTTTTGGTAGCTGGAGTTATCAAACTCGAGGTCTGTCTCTACCCAACCCCGGGAATTGAAAAATGGATGTGTTGTCCTGGACCTGACAATCAATGGGTCCAACTCGCCAATAAAAATCGGATCATTTGTGATGCCCACTTGCTGTTGATAAAGGGAAAGAACACCACTGGTTTGCGAAACCTGACCATTACAAACAAAGCACAATCCCCCTAAGAGAAAGAGTGTAATTGACCTCATATGGAAAATTTAGTCAATAATGGCATCATAAACCAATTAATGATGTTTATGGAATCAATAAATTTCTTTTATTTATTCATATCGTAAGGCCTTTATCGGATTTGTCTTGGCAGTAGAAAAAGTTTTATATCCCACGGCAATGATAGCGATGATAAAAACCAAGATTGCGGCTAGTAGGAAGACCGTGATTCCAATTGAGATCCGGCTGGTGAAATTGTTCAGCCATCCATCCATCGCATAATAGACGATCGGCCCTGCGATCAGATTTGCAACTAATAGCAGGATGATAAATTCTCTGGATAGTATTACGACAATCTGCATGACATCAGCTCCCAGCACTTTTCTGATGCCAATTTCTTTTGTCCTTTGCAAGGCACTGAAGGAGGTCAAACCAAAAAGACCAAGACAGGCTACGATGATAGCGAAAAGGGCGAATAAGGAAAATGCTCTGCTGAAGTTGTCTTCATTGACGTATTGCTTGTTGTAGAAATCATCCAGGAAGAAAGTGTCAAAGGGGTTCCCGGGGAAGAAGTCATCAAAGATCAATTTTGTCTCGTCAAACGCTTGTTGGTAATCATCATTCTTCAGTTTTACCGTAATAAAGCTCGAGGCATCTTTCTCGAGTGGAAAAATGAGTGGGTTGATTTGGTTTTTTACAGACTGTTGATTGTAGTTATCAACCACTCCTATGATGGTCCTTACATTGCCTCCAAAAGTGATTTTCTCACCAATGGCTTCTTCTGGGGATGGGATTTTCAATGAGTTGATCGTGGCAATATTGACAATAATGTTGGAAGTATCTGTCATAAAGGTTCGATCATAATTTCTGCCGGCTACCATTTCGATATCAAATGAAGGAAAATAGTCTTGGTCAACTGCAACAAGGTAAACCACGAAATTTTTGTCTCTGGTGTCTTCAGCTTTTCTGCAGCCTCTTGTCCAAAAAATTTCATCTCCAGGTACGTTTGAGCTGCTGGAGACATTCTCCACGAACGGGTTCCTTGCCAACTCATTTTTGAAGGATACCATTGCAGTACCAAAAAGTGAATCCGCCGCAAATACTTCAGGTCCCCTTAAGACAAGTGTATCCGTCATGTCGAATCCGACATCTAGTTTTTTCATGTGTCTGAGCTGTTGATAGACAATGATTGTACCGGCTATTAGCGTCACAGAGGCTGCAAATTGAAATACCACCAATGACCGTCTCAACAGAATGCCGGATTTATTGGTAGTCAACTTGCCCTTAAGGACTTGAATTGGTTTAAATGATGAGAGGATAAAAGCAGGATATACACCAGACAATAGTGAGCCGAAAACAAAAATTCCACTGACGGAAAACCAAAATTTTGGTTGAGTAAAGAAAGCTCGGCTGAGATTTGAGTCCACGAGGTCACCGAAGAAGGGTGTTGTCAGAATTACGATTACCAGAGCAATGGTTAGGGCCAGGAGATTCAACACAAATGACTCGGTAAGAAATTGGTAGATGAGTTGTTTTCTATAGGCACCCATAGATTTTCTCACCCCTACTTCCTTAGCTCTCTCCAGGGATTTAGCGGTAGATAAATTGATGTAGTTGATCCAGGCAATAATTAAAATAAATGCTGCGATGATTCCGAGGAAAAAAACAGAATCACCATCCCCCTGTTCATCAGGTTCTGATTCTTGCAACAGATTTGAATAAAGGTGAATATCAGTAATCGATTGCAAAGGGAAGGCCGATCGGAAATTGTACTTTTCAAAATCCTCTTTTCTCTCTTCATACAGTGCTGCCTCAAATTTTCTGTCAAATTCAGTCGGATCTGTACCATCTCTTAGTTGGACATATGTATTGAAATCATACCAACCCCAACTGGTCTCGGAAGCGGAAGTTCCGTCTTCTTCGTTCCGGGTTCTGGCATTGAGTGTTTCGTACGAAATGAGTAAGGTGTATTTGAGGTGAGAATTCTCAGGAACATCTGCTGTGACCGCGGTAATTTCAAGTGGCCATTCTACCCAGGTATATAGGTTTAATCGCTCTCCAACCACATCGGTCTTGCCGAAATACTTCTTGGCGATGGACTCGGTGATGACAACCTTGTTAGGTCCCTCAAGCGCTGATGCTTTATCTCCATGTACCACGGGATAATCAAACATCTCAAGAAAACTTGGATCAACAACCTGTATTCTGCGTTCTCGAAACTGGATGTTTTCCTTTTCCACCACTCCTGCCATTGGAAATGCTCTGGCGTACTCCACCACTTCAGGCATTGATTCTTTCATGAAAGGGCCCACTCTGGGTACTGCCGCAGCACAATCAATGTCAAGATCTTCTCCTCGGTAGACCATATACCTTACCCGATATAGGTTTTCATGATTGGTGTGGTACTTGTCGTAACTGTATTCGTAATCCACATATTGTACAATGAAGAGGCATGCTGCCATGCCCATTGCCAGACCCAAAATGTTTAATGCGGAGTAAACCTGGTTTTTAGCTAAGGTTCTGAAGGTTGTCTTGATGTAATTCTTGAGCATTGGTATTGAGTTGTTTTGAATGACCTTTGGTTTTTTTCTGAGGTTATAATTTCTGAGTGAGAGAAACGCGTCTTTCAGGTAGTGAAGCTTTGCTCTGAACTCACCCATTTGTTCCACCCGGTCCTGATACATTTCGTCACAGTCTCCAAGAATTTCATCTACCATCTCTTTATCGTAAATGAATTTCAAAATACTGACGCCAATCCGAGGAGGCTCGTAGGAATGCTGGCTTGGATCCAAAACTTAAATCTTCATGAATGCCAATCTTGGAATCGTCTTCCAATATCCTTCCCGGAGATCTTTCACTTCCTGAAGAGCAGCAAAACCAGCATTAGTTACTTTAAAGTAGCGTTTCTTTTTACCCCCTCTTTTTTGGGTAGCTCCTCCAAATTCGGAAGTCAGGTAACCCTTGTCTTCAAGTCGATAAAGCGATGAATGGATTGCACTGATGTTAGTTTTTCTGTTAGCGCGCACTTCTAACTCTTCTTTGACAGATACCGCATACGCATCTTTGCTTAGAGATGCCACAGTGAGCAGGATAAGCTCTTCAAACTCTCCCAGGTTATTGCCTTTCATAGATGAAACGAATTAATCCTCATAAATGTAAACATTATAGTATGTATTATACTCATGTTTGTAAATAAAAGTTGCGGTATTGCCGAAAGTTTATTTTGGATGTTTGAACATATTTACTTGTAGGCAGGTTAATGTAGATGAAAGTCAGATTCTCATTTTATTTTTTGCTATCTTTTACTAAAAATAACTGCTTATGTCTGCTGAAACGTTGATTATTATCACAGGAGCTGCACTGCTTATCCTGGCCATTGGGGACGGGGCTACTTCTCTTAACCTGATAAATCTTAAGTTAAGAATACCATTAGGCATCGTGGGACTATTGTTGGTGATCTACAGTGGTTACACCTATGGAGCGGTCAACCTGCCGGGCCAAATAGAACAACCTGCCGTTGGCAACGTCCTACAAATCAATTCTCCAGTAGATCGGGTTCAGGTCGTCTCTCCTCTTGATGGAGACTCCGTTAAATGCAGAATATTGACCATGGGAGTGTATCCGGAGTCCAATGACAAAGACATTTGGGTCTTATTGAGACCAACCGATGGGAGGTTTTATCCTCAATCTGACCATACCAACACCTCCTACAAAAGGAACGGGGAATGGCAGGTGATCACCAGATTTGGTGGGAGTGAGGGAGAAGTTTTTGAACTCAATGTTTACGAGGCTGATTCCGAAGCTTCCACATTCTTCAGCAGGACGATTCTGGACTGGAAGAATGCACTATCCTATCCAGGCCTCACCGAGGATGAGCTTCCTGCCGGAGCAGAGCTGGTTGAAAGAATTGCAGTTTCCCTGGAGGGAAACTGCAGAGGAGTCTTCTAATGGTACGACATACCCTAAGAACCCAAAGTTCCAGCGTACCTTATTCGTACTTAAGAGTTTGAGCAGGGTCCAACTTGGCGACTTTCATTGTTTGATAACTCACAGTAATAAAGGCTAATAGCATGACCAGAACTAGTGAGGCGATCATTGTAAACCAAGGGAACTCAATTCGGTAAGCGTAGTCATTTAGCCAACCATTCATCACATAGTAGATCAGAGGGAATCCAATTACCGCTGAAACTCCAAGCAGAAACAGAAAGCCTCGATAGAAGATGTAAAGGATTTGACTGTTCGTGGCACCCAGTACTTTTCTTACACCTACTTCCTTGGATCGTTGAATGGATAAGAAGGAGGCCAAACCATAGAGGCCTAGTATTCCGATGAAGATAGCAAGTAGTGAAAAGACAATAATGACATTTCCAAATCGCTTGTCTTGCTCATATAGTGAATTGAATCGGTCATCCAGGAAGACCATATCAATCGGGGCTTGAGGATAAAACTCTTCCCAGGTATCGATCAAATGATCAATGCCAGCCAGGTAGTTTTGTTCTTCCAATTCAATCACAAGATTTCTGACACCTCTTCTGGGTAGGTAGATGGTTGGTTCAACTTTTTCTTTCAAAGAAGTTCGATTGAAATCTTTAATGATTCCAACCACTTTGTATTTGGAACCCCACATTTGAAGCAATGCATCTACAGTTTCGGAAGGATCCTGCACATCGAATCTTTGTAGAAATGACTCATTTACCATAATGGCGTTAGAGTCAGAGGCCAGGTAGGTATCAAAGTTGCGACCAGCTATCAGCTGCATATCAACCGCATCAAGGAAATTATTATCGTTCATTTGCACATACGTCGTACCAGATACTTCTTCATCCGAAAAACCGATCAATTTTATCTGATCAGTGGTGGCGTTAATATCACCGCTGTCTCCCCCCGGAAGATTCGATGTGGCTCCCACGGTTTGTATTGCACTATGACCTGCTAGCTTGTCCTTAAATAGCTTTAATTCTTCCAGGTAGGCATCATATTCTTCGCGGGTATCTGCATCGGAACTTGGCACCGTGGTACTAACAACTTTGTCGATGGAAATACCAAGGTCCTGGTTCTTCATATGGCTGACCTGAATATATATGATCATGGTAGACGCAATCAGAACCAGAGAGGCAGCGAATTGTATTACGACCAGGGATTTTCTTAATACTATTCCGCTCTTAGAATTACCAAATTTTCCTTTTAGCACTGCAATTGGTTTGAAACCTGAAAGGATCAGGGAGGGATAGAACCCTGATATTAAGGAGCCTAAGATCCAAAAAACAAGCAGATTGATGAACAACCTTGGTTCGTTCCAAACATGGTCCAAGACACCTTTCCCTACTAATTGATTGAAGTATGGGAGCAATGCCTCCGCGATGAAAAGTGCAATCAGTGCTCCGATCAGGTTGACCAGAAAGGACTCACACAAGAACTGGTAAATGAGCTCAATTCTAAATGCTCCGATTACTTTTCTCATACCCACTTCCTTAGCTCGATCGACCGCTCTTGCAGTGGAGAGGTTCGTGTAGTTCACCCACGCGATAACAATGATTAGAATCATAATCACCGAAAGAAAACCAACGGCTTGCTTATTCCCGTGTTGTTGAGGTTCATAGGTGTAGTCGGACTCTAAATGAATCCATTGCACTGGGTGAATATCCCACCGGACTTCGTCGTCGAATCGTTTCGCGATTTCTCCGGCTGTTTCATTAAGGGCCGTGAGGTTTGCGTTTTTAGCGATCTTTAAGTAGACGTAATAGTTGTTCCAATTCCAATTTTTGTAGTCATCTTCTTCTTGTAGCGTTTTATCTGAAACCAACATGTTAAACCTGTAGTGGGTATTCACCGGGGTGTCTTCTATAATTCCAGTAACCTTCAATGGAGCTTGATACGGGGTGATCGCTTCAATTGTCTGACCGATGGGGTTTTCATTACCGAAGAAGCTCTTTGCTCTGCTTTCGGTCAGCACCACAGCAAGTGGTTCGTTCAACATCGTTTCTGCTGAACCAGCAATGACTTTGTAATCAAAAATTTTAAGGAAATTGGAATCTGCAGAAACGACATAATTGTCTTTCAATATTTTCTCGCCGTATTGGAATGTGATTTCATCCAATTTTTTTGTGACGGTGTACTGCAAAATGTCGGGTACTTCCTCAGTCAATACTTGTCCGGTCAGATAAGATGACATGGCATCTTTTACTCCATCCACACTATCAATGACCTCCACATATGATACCCGATGCAGTTGGTCAGCATCGGAAAAGTAACTGTCGTAGCTGCGCTCGAATGATACATACTGATTAATAAGTAGAAAGCTTGCCAGTCCAATTGCCAACCCTAAAATGTTGATTGTTGTGAACATTTTGTGTCTGGCCAAATGCCTGGAACTTGTTTTTAGATAATTTGATAACATACCTGTGTCCTTTGAAAGTTGAGTTTTTAGTAGGGGTCGCATGAGTGATATCCTGAACAGTAGAATTACATCAGCGAGATATTTTAATTGAGCATTTTTTTTGCTTTCAACATGGTCTGCATATAGTTCTTCCAGGTCTCCTTTGATGTCTGGATAGAAATCCGGGTGGCAGTACCACCTGAATAGCATATCGGCAAACCTTTTAATCATCAACTAAAATTCGAATTTCTTCTTTGTGTATTCGATGCGGAGACGTCCTTCCATCTTGCCATGAAATTCATTTTCAGTAAAATCACCGACTGCCGTGCAATCTTTGCTAATGAATACGGTTCGGTCGGGTCCGGTCCCAATCTGATATGGTGCCAAAAGGTTCATATATTTTTCAGAGCGGTCTGAGTTGAATTTCGTCGCATTCAAATAGACTCCGTCTTCCTTTAGAAAGAGGTAGACTTCCTCCTTCTTGCTCTCAATTAAATTGTCTTCCTTCAAATTGCTAAGTACTGTTCGCCGGAGCTCTTTGAGGTTAATCTCTGAGAAACGAGAATTTGACGCTTGTTGACTGAGGCAGGACAAGCTCATCATTATTGCGAGTGCTGCATAGCAATATTTTACCATTTTCATCATCTTATCTTGAGTTTATTTGTTTAGGTCCAGTGCGACTTTGGGAATTGCATTCCACAATTCGAAACGAACATCTTGAGAGTACTTAAGGGCATCTCTACCGTAAGCAGTAATGTTGAAGAAGCGCTTCGGTTTTCCACCTCTCTTTTTAGTTGCTTCCCCCTCGCGGCTCTTTAAGTACCCTTTTTTCTCCAGCCTTCTTAATGCCGATTGCATGGCACCAACACTTACTTTTCTCTTTAGTCTTGATTCAATCTCCTCTTTGATCGCAACCCCATACGCTTCGTCGTACAGTACACCAACCGTCAGCAGTACAATTTCTTCAAATTCGCCAAGCTGATACTTCTTCATAAAATTCCTATTTGTAGTATTGACGAGTGAAATTAAAAAATGTTTCATAAAATTCCTATTTGTAGTATTGGGGTTAACAAAAAGGGCAGCGACTTAAGCGCTGCCCACTACACCAATCAACTACCACATGATTTTATTCTACAAGTTGGATGTTAGGGTAAAAGTTGGCCCAGGCAAACCAAAAACCCATATAGCTATAAGGGGCTTCAAGTTTAGCTCCAACATTTGGACCTGCTATTGCTTCACCAAAAACATTCCATTCATTGCCAAGTTGATCTCTTAATATCACACTCGATTCTGTATTCTCCACTAGTTCAAACTCCAGAACGGTCCCATTAATTTCCATCTCTACAAATGACACAATGAAGTCGTTTTGTTTATCTGCAACAACAATGACCTTTTGCCCTTCAAGTGTCTCCGTTTGAAGGTTTCGTCCTGTCTCAGGGAACCGAAATGCGGCCGATTCGTTCCCGATCACCACTCCTCTCACAAATTCCTTTGGATGAATTCTCTCATCAAATCTTGCTACCGGGAATAAAGTTTGTGTATTCGTCAGGTACGACCCGTAAGGATATCTGGAATAATCTCTGGAGAACCCTGTATTTGTGGTTACTACAAGCGCTTCCGGATAGAGTGTTTTTAAGGACTGGTATGACATTTGAGTCACGTTGAAGAATTCAGGTATTTCGCCTAGAAGTTCTCCGTTTACACACTGGTTGAACATTTGATTCCAATAACTGTCGGTCAGCCTGTCATACGGCATAATATTGGTTTCGTACAGTAGTCCTGAAACTCCAAATGTGGTAGTCTCTCCATTAAGCTCCCGGCCCCAACCCAGCCCGGTTCCTGTCAGAGGGCAGTAAATTATAGCCACTTTATCCGCTCCAACCTGATCATTTGCAATCTCATGCCAATCCAGGATTCGGTGCGGATATGCTTTAATGTCTTCCCCGTCCTTATAAGCTAGAACCAAGTCATCATCCGCTAGATAAGACAAGTTACCAGATCCTATACTAGCAACATCTGGGTTCGTCAAGGCAGGGATTCCATCTTTTCCTGGTCCACCATCAAATACAGCAGCACGGGGAATCAGCCATTCTGTAGTTCTTGGTATACTTCCGTTTTCGTCTGCGCAACCTTCAAGCAGAATCGTGAAGACTACCAGCCATACTGTCCTTCTCATATCTTAATTGTATTGTTTGATTTGAAATTTGTCTTATATGAAAATCCAATGTTCAACTGAAAAGTGGGTGAGAGCTGTGTATCCTGAACATGACTATATATTGGGATCGTTGTATTGATTTGTCCCGCAATCTTGGGTGATAGGGGAATTGAAATGCCGGGATTAATGAATAAGAAATCTCCCCCAGAGCCAGGAAACTCTTGATCTTCAAAAAAGTCTTTGCCCCGTTTTCTATATTGGATTCGTAGGGATGGGTCAATAAGTTGCCCCAAAAACATAAAGCGATCTGAAATGCCGGTTGACAATTGTAATTCATTACCGAAGGCATAGCTTGAGCCTGCGAAATAAGAGTTATTGGTGCCTGTATTGCGAAAAATCAAATTTCCGTAATAGCCAAAGCTTGGCCGCTTACCACTGTAACGCTGATAGGCCAGGTACAGAATCCCATCGACGGCACCACTTCCTGGCTGTAAGTCTGCTGGTAATGCGATCTGCCTTTCATTGAGTGCATTAGACTCACCAGTAGGTAATTTGATTCCCAGCCCGACAGTTAACGCATCAGAAATTGAATATTTTGGAAGAATTACAATATCACCCAGTCCTCTGGTCACTTCACGATCGGGGGCATTCAACGTGGTAATGGTTCTTTCCTGTTGGATGATAGGAACGAAAAGGTCAAATGAAAAATGCTTGGTGAAGGAATATCCTGCTTCCACCAGCAGCGTGTGTGTTTCTCTCTGCCTCGTGTCATCATTCAGTCTTTGATCTCCAGCCTTTAGTCTGTTAAGGTTGTTCCAGTCGTAGTTCAAATTAAGTTGAAAGGTCCCCCTGTCTGCTTTCGGAAGACCAATGTTATTAGACATTGGCACTCCTCCGGAACAGCATTGGCCGTGAACATAACATGGCAAAAATCCGAGAAGCAATAGGCAAAATCTTGGCATATCATTTACAAGAACGCCCTCAGGACTCAATTGCTTTATTTTGAATCTGACAGATTCATTAATTTGTCGTGCAAATGATAAATCAGAACACAGTATTGATCGTTGCCGGGATACTTCTCAGTTTATTTTCTTGTTCTTCCAAACAAGAAGAAAGCGAAGAAGATACCATAGAATCTGCCAGATCCAAGCGACCGATCTCGCTTGAAAACGGTAAGATTTTTTCGAACGGTGGCATAAAGTATTTATATGGAGGACCAGACTCTTTGCAGCATTTTGACATCACAAATAGTGAGCTCAAAGATGCCCAATATCACTATGGAATTGGTCGGGAGGCATTTCCCGCATTGCTGACTCCAAGTTTCACAACGGTAGATTCCTCAAAATCATTCTGGCATGATTCGACTCGTTTTCTGGTGGCTTACTCCGGTACTGAGACAAAGGCTTACTCTATTCCAGACTTGACCAGACATGAGGTGGTCAATGATATAATTAATGGTATTCCAATACTTCCGGCATATTGTATCCTTGCAGATTTAGGTGCTATATATGACCGTCGCTACGGAGAACATGTGCTGACCTTCGCTCTTAGTGGCTATACCTACTATGACCCAGATGTATGGGGTGGACTGGATGGCTTCATTTTGTGGGACCGGGATACGGAAAGCCTTTGGTGGCCACTCGTTGACCGGTCGGTCTCGGGCCCTTTGAAAGGAGTGGCCTTGAGAAAGTTCGATGAACTCTCTTGGAAAGAGACAACCTGGGAAGGTATTAAAACATCTTATCCCGAAGCCATGGTTCTTGCTCCTGACCAGGATTTTGAACGTCCTCAAAGCTGGGGAAAAATCACGGATGTCACCACAATAGTCGAGACATTTCGACAAGAGTGATCAATCATTTTCGAAGCACCCTCGCGGTCACATTATTGGATGATAATACGGCTCCCTCCATGTATCCCCCATACTGACCAGCAGTTTCAGAACCAGCGATGATTAGTCGGTTTTTGAAAAAGGAATGTTGATAAATCTGATGTCCGTTATTTTGATGAGGGAACAACTCAGACTGATCATTCCCCTTTGTATAAAGCTCCTTGGACCAAACCAACTCTTCATAAGCGAGTGGATTTGATGCCCGATCGCCAAATGCTCCGTTAAGTTGGTTAATGACTTTAGCTTCCCTCATTGACCTTGGCAATGTGCTAAATGCCGCATCAACAAATCCTTTCATCGCGAAGGATGTATTTTCATAATTGGAATGATCATAACTCTCATTTAAAGGACCTACATTACTGAAGAGCGTTCCCGATTCACGGTTATCTCTCCAGAAGGCGTTTGGATACACAACACCAACTTTTATTGAGTCTCGCATCCAGGTATGGGTTTGATGCATTATTTCCGCTAGCTCAGAAGGAAGGGAAGGTTGAAATTGGATCGAGTTTATCAACAACGCGGGGGGTAGAGTGCTGATCACGAGGTCCACTTCGATGAGACTGCCGGGTCCCTGAATCAACACCTTATTTTCCGTGAATTCTAGCCCTGAGATTGGGTAGTTTGTCAGTACTCTTGAGCGACCTATCGATTCCGTAAGACGTTCCACGATGATGGTGGTGCCACCTTTGATTCGATAGTTAGGGCTTTGAGCTGGTAGTTCTACGGGTTGCGGAGGGCTTGTACTAAACGGTTGAAAATAGGTGATTCCATCCATAAACTGCTCGTAGATCTGAATATCCAGCTCGTCGAGCAGTGCCAGGAGGTTTGAGTGCTGCGAGCCAAGCCAAGTGGCGCCCATTTCTATTGAAGTGTTATTTGCACTTTTCTTGGTGTAAATCCTTCCCCCAAGTCTAGTTCTTGCTTCGATAAGGATTACCTCCTTGCCGGCATTCTCAAGCCTTCTAGCAAGGTTGAGTCCTGTAAGGCCGGCACCTAAAATGGCAATTTCCGCTTCCATGTATCGAAGATGGTTGAGCAGAAAAACAACAAAGAGGCAGCATAAGTTCTACGAAGGACGCCTTGCCCGGACCATTTCTTTTTTCCCCATGGCGCCATTCAATGTTTCAACCACAAATCCAGCTTCTGCAAGATTTCGTTTGAACTGACCTTGCGCACAGTAGGTGGTCAGAACACCGTCATCAGACAACATTTGGAAGCATTTTCTCAAATTGTCTAACGACCAGATATCTGATTGTTTACTAGGGGCAAAAGCATCAAAGTAGATGACCTCAAAAGCAGTCTCCGGGTGATATTTTTCAAGAGGTTCTCTCGACTTGTGGAGGGTAAAAACCTCTGTGATGGCCGTACTCACTTCCCATTCGCATTCATGAATTGCAATAAATGTCTGATGCTCTTTTTGATCAGAGAAATACCTCAGCTTTCTGTAGATCGATGGATCCAATGCTGCAGGCTCTAAGGAAGTAAAACAGATTTTTTGCCCTCTATCAGTGGCAAACTTAGCGGTAAGGATGGCGTTCAATCCTGTGCCAAGCCCCACTTCTAAGACCCTAACCTCTTTGGCAGGATTGAAATTAAGGTAGTAGGCCAATCCTTGGTTGAGGTAAACATGCCTCGATTCTCCGATAGCACCTCTGGTGGAATGGTAGGTCTCATTCAGGGTATCATCAAAGAGGCTCGGAGAACCATCTTCAGTGGTAATTATTCGAAGGGCCATGATTACTCTTCAAAAGCCCACTCAATTCGATCTTTCATATCTTTCACCACAATGCCTTCTGCTTTTAGCTGAGCCCTGATTTCATCGACTCGTTCGAAATCCCGATTGTACTTGGCATGTTTGTATTCGCCGAGAATCGTTTGAATCAACTTCTGATAATCCACATCAGCTTCCACTTTGAGTCCAAGTACATTTTGAGAAAATCCTAAAAAGACTTCTTTCATCCGATCAAACGTCTCCTTGCCAATTTCGCCATATTTCAGTTGACCAGTGTGAAGGGAATTGATCTTTTTTACCATGTTGAACAAGTGACCAATCGTTAGTGCGGTATTGAAATCATCGTTCATGGCGTAGTAGCAGTTATCACAGAATTTTTGGATTTGCTCAGACTGCTTTTCATTCAAGACTCCATCATCCTCCACCCAATTCATTTCGTTCATCAATCTCATGCCGTTGGCCAATCTTACATATCCTTTTCGAGCAGCTTCAAGAGCAGTGTTGGAGAAATCCAGCGTACTTGCATAATGAGATTGCAGCATAAAGAATCGAATAGTCATTGGGCTATATCCTCTATCGAGGAGTTCATGGTCACCAGAAATGAGCTCACGGGGTAAAAATGAATTACCCAGAGACTTACTCATTTTTTGTCCGTTCACAGTGAGCATATTGGTATGGAGCCAATATTTCGCTCCACCTTTCTTGTTGCTGCCAACATTTTGCGCAATTTCACATTCATGGTGCGGGAATTTAAGGTCCATCCCACCACCGTGGATATCAAACTCTTCCCCTAAATACTTCGTGCTCATTACGGAACACTCAAGGTGCCAACCAGGAAATCCATCACTCCACTCAGTCTCCCACCGCATGATATGTTCCGGGGAGGCCTTCTTCCATAAAGCAAAGTCTAATGGGTTTCGTTTATCACTTCCACCATCCAAATCCCTGGTATCACTAATGAGATCTTCAATGTTTCTTCCGCTCAAGATACCATACTTATGCTCCTCATTGTATTTACCTACATCGAAGTATACTGACCCATTCGACTCGTAAGCATATCCATTTTTTATCAGTGTTCGAGTCATCTCAACTTGTTCCATTAGGTGACCTATCGCGGAGGGTTCAATGTCAGGCGGGATCGCATTGAATAGATTCATGACGTCATGGAAATCGTTGCTATACATCTGCACAATTTCCATCGGCTCCAGCTGATCAAGTTTTGCCTTTTTTGAAATTTTGTCTTCACCAGTGTCAGACAAATGACCCACGTCGGTAATATTCCGGACGTAGCGAACCTTATATCCTACAAATCTTAAGTACCTGTTCACAACGTCAAAGCTTAGAAATGTACGCACATTGCCCAGATGAACGTTGCTGTAGACGGTCGGTCCACATACATACATCCCTACAAAGGGAGGATGTAGTGGTTTAAACTCTTCTTTTTGGCGTGATAGTGAGTTGAAAACTTTAAGCTTACCGACCATTTTATTGCTTCTTTGGCCGCAAAGAAAGAAAATTAGGCACGAATTGGCACTATGATCCTTGGCTACCTTTTATCTAAGAATTTTCTTAGGTACCTGTAACAGTGAATCTTATGATATCCTATCTTCGTAAGATTGAGTATCCACCACCAAAGCAGTGAAAAAAGAAGCCTTCTTTTTGTTGTTTCTTGTTACTTCCCTGAATTGTCTAGCGCAGAATATTCACCAACTAATAAGTGATGCTGAGCAGCAATTAGCCAGTAACCATTGGGAAAAAGCTTCTAATGCTTTTCAGCAAATACTGACTAATTATGAGGATCAATTGACGTACCTGCAGCTTGCAGAGATCTATAACCATCTTGGATATCTGAATTTGTTGTTTCTAGATCCCGAAGAAGCTGAAAGAGACCTGAATCGGTCATTAACGTACCATGAAGAAGCAGGGATCCCCGATGAGCGCTCCTACGCCGACGCATTGATTAACACTGGAATGATGTATCTGGAGCACGTTGAATTCGATCTGGCAAGAAGCTACGTTAAAAGAGCACTTGGCATTCTTGAGACCAGGGAAGAATGGAATATTCCTTACTTAGTTGCAAGATCCAAGTTGGCCCGTATTTATGAAGAATCAGGGTCCTATACACTCGCATTAAGCATTTATAATGAAAGTTATGACGAGTTAATTGCCATAGGAAATGATCTTTCTCCTGATTTTGCGGAAATCTGTGCCCACAAGGGAAGGATCCTGATCTTAACAGGTAGCCCAAGGGAAGGAGAAAAGTTCATCAGTCTGAGCACAACGATTTATGAATCGCTTGGGCCCAACTACCATGTTCAAAGAGCGGAGTCGATGGAGGACCTGGCGCTCTTCTACGAACAGATGGGCAGGTACGAGGAAGCCGAAATTTTGCTTCTCGAGATTTTGAGTTTGAAGCGATCTATACCCGATGAGGCTGACATCTTAATTATTGAAACGTTGAATGATCTTGGCATCATGTACAATCGATTGGGAAGGTATCTAAAGGCGGAGCAAATGTTTAAAGAAGTGATCGAAGAATGTGAAGAACATGCTGGCATGGATCATCCATTTTATGCGACTGCAAAAAACAATCTTGGTACCATTGCATTGAACAATGGCAACTATTCACAAGCCAGGGTACTGCTTAAGGATGCTTTGGAAAGATTTAAGTCAAGATTTGGCTCCTTTCATCCTTACTATGCGGATGTGCTCAATAACCTTGCACGCACAGAGCGGAAACTGGGTCACCATACGATTGCAGAGTCGTATTATGCGCAAGTGCTTAAGATCGATTTCAAGCTTTATGGTGACCAACACCCCAATTATGCTACCACGCTGCTCAATATTGGCATTCTCCTAAGCAGTACTGAAAGGGAGAGTGAGGCTGAGAGCTACTATGAAACCGCCTTAGCCATTCGGGAAAAGTCCTTGGGCAAAAATCATCCTGCTTATGGAAATGCAGTAGAATACACTGGTATTCATTACCTGGCTGTCAACAAACTGGTGGAAGCTGAACGAAAGTTTAGAGAATCAATTGAAATTCAAATTAACCAGATTAGGGCGCTATTTCCCATCATGAATGAACAAGAAAGAGAGTTGTTTTATCAGCAGATTCACGAAGACGTTGCAAGGTATACCTATGTAGCAAGCCAACTTCTTGGTGAGCAACCTGATCTTATTCAACACATTTTCGATTTTCAGGTCAAAACAAAGACGCTATTGTTCAATTCATTGGATAAGGTTCATGATTTAGTAATGAACTCTGAAGATGCACTGCTCATTGCGGAGTATGAGCAATGGCTATCGGATAAACATCTGATTGCAAGTTATTACCAAATGGGGCGTGATCAGCTTGCTGAATTACATGTTAATCTTTCTCAAATTGAAGCAAAAATCAATGTTCAGGAGAGATACTTAATGAAGCGAATAGACGCATTCGCTGAGGCACTTCCACATGAAAAACTCGGTTGGCAACACGTTTTGGATATAGTCAAAAAAGGAGAGGCTGTCGTAGAAATTGTGAAGATCAACGAATTTGAGCCTCTGAATAACGGAATTGAAAGTATCTATGGATTTTCGGGAAGATGCAAGTACATGGCTATACTATTTAATAGCGAGGAGGAGTTCCCTAACTATACCTTTCTTGGCGATACTTCAGAGTCAGGTTCAAACCCCTTTGTCTACTGTCAAAACCTCAGTGTATCGGATCAATATAGTGAGGAGATTTTCAAGGCGTATTGGAAACCTATTATGGACTTGACAGAAGAGGCTGAAAGTCTCCGCGTGGTACCAGACGGATTCTTCTATCAACTAAACCCTAACCAGTTCAAAGTAAACAAAAAAGACTATGTGTTTGATACCCAATACGTTAGTTATCTAAGTAGCACTTATGACTTACTTAAACCGGAAGTTCATGTAATCAATAACAAGTATTGTGAATTGAGTGCTCCGAGATTTAAAGCGCTAAGTTTTTCTGAATTTGATTTATCAGCAACTGGCAACGAGGCTGAATTGAATGTAAGTGCGAGTCATCCGGAGTGGAAAATCAGCAGCTACCATGACCAAGGTGCAAGCGAATATCGACTAAGATCTTTATACTTTCCAACAATCTTACACATCTCTGTACCCGCTTTTTTTGACTCGAAAACGCAATTTATCAGTGAAAAAACTCCTTTGGTGAGCTCCGTATTTAATTCCGGTCTTTTTTTTGCAGGGGTAATGGACACTTACGAAAAATACAAGGGAGGCATTCCTTCAATTTCGGAAAATGACGGGATACTGACAGCATATGAAGCGATGAAACTTGAATTAGATCGTACACGATTAGTATTTTTAAGTTCTGTTTCACTTGACAGCAGGGATTTCGGTAGTGGAGAAGGAATGTTTGGGTTAATCAGGGCATTGACGGTTGGAGGAGCAAGAAGTGTGATAGCAAGCATTCGGAAAATTGATCCTGAAATGAAAAGGGAATTTTTAGAGCTTTTCTATAATAGAGTTTTTGAGACTAATTTGATCCAAGCCTCGTTTAAATACGCTCAGCAGGAAATGAAAAAGAGACACAAGGAGGTAGATAGCTGGGGAGCTTTTGTACTTACAGGAGGAGGAAACTAAGATTTGATATGAGAACCATCAATATAATTACCTGTTTATTAATTGCAACCAGTCTACTTGGTCAGGAAGACGCTCAAAAAGCGTCACGGCTTATCAAGAATGGTGACCAATATTTTAAAGCGCAGCAGTATTTGGAGGCTGTGCCTAGCTACAAGGAAGCACTTGCAGCGGATGAGAAAAATATGAGGGCCATGTATCAGCTTGGAGAGAGCTACCGATTCCTGAGGGACTATCAGTCTGCTGAATACTATTATGGCCTTATCGCCACAGATCAGGATGTTCGATTTCCACTAGGAGGATATTATTTCGCATTGATGCAAAAGCTGGGCGGTAAATATGATGCAGCTCTTAAGGGCTTTAAGGAATTCAGCGATTTTATGATTGCAAATGATCTGCACGAGGATGACAGGTACCGTGCTATCTACAAGCAAACCAAAGTGGAGATCGATGGTTGTCAGCTGGCACTTAATCAGTTAAGTATGGTACATCCAGACCGTGGGTTTTCGGTGCTTCAGGTGCCTATTAATTCAGAATACAGCGACTATGCTGCCTTTTCAATGAATGATGACAACCTCGTCTATCTCTCCTCGGCGAGATCAAATGGAAAACAAAGTCTGATTGAGCCACAACACGGAGAGTCATTTGCTGATTTGTATCGTTTTAGAAGAAGTGAGAGTGGGGGCTGGGAGACGATTGATCCGAAAGACCGTTTTGAAAAAGTGATCAATAGCAAAGGAGGAGATGGATCGGGCACCTTCAATGGGGATCGAACTAAATTTTATTATACGAATTGTAGTCAGGATCTAAATGGAGTCTGTCATATTTATACCTCGAGGTTAGTAGGTGGCAAGTGGTCGGATCCTATTCCTTTAAACCACAATATCAATGAAATTGGGAAAAATTCAAGGCATCCAAGCCTTAGCCTTGGAGGTGATACGCTTTTCTATGCTTCGGATCGAGATGGATCTGTTGGGGGGCTAGATATTTGGATGAGTCTAAATGCTGGTGGTGATAACTGGGGGCCGCCGATTCACTTAGGACAAGAAATAAACACTGCGCTTGATGAAATTTCGCCTGTTTTTTTTCCGGAGCACAACGCATTGATCTTTGCTTCGGATGGACACAGAGGTTTCGGTGGCAAAGACATTTATGTTGCCAGGGGAGCAAGATTTGAATCTGCAGAGATCTACAATGCTGGAATTCCCTTCAACTCCTACAAGGATGATATTTTCTTTTTCCTAGGGAATGGAAAAGGTTTCCTATCCTCAAATAGGGAATTGGACGAGTCGGTTGGGAAATTTGATATTTACGAGTTTTCAATTGATTCAAAAAGCGATATTCTTTCAGATGTGTCTGGTGAAAATACGATTGCCGGAAGAAACTCTCTATTTACTGATGATTACAACTTTGACAATAGCGAGACGGAGATCATTAACCAAATCATTTCACGAAAGCTGTCTTCTTCTATTTCTGAAGTCGAAATGGTCTTGACACGCAGGCAATTAGCTGTTTACAACTCTTTGAGCAAAGACGATTTAGAACGGATTGATCGTATTGTCACTGGCAGAATAAAAAAGATGACTTCAAACATGATGAGGTCCATTAGAACGGAGGATGACTATTACTACAGGCAACTCACTGTTGAGAAAAGAAAGAAGGTAGACAATATTGTGAGTGCGTATTTGAAGCAGCAGGGACTTGGAAACAGTGTTACGTTATCGAAGGATGTATTTAATTTCTACAATGACATTGAAACCGAAGAGCGTGAAAAAATTGATCTCGTAGTCTCTGAAAGAGTCAAAATTGCAGAGGACTATAAGCCGGCATCACCGACCTACAATTCATTTACAAAGCAAGAGCAGCTCAGTCTTGATGGGATCGCTTTAAAACTGATCAGACAAAAGAAAAACCTAGGCGACATCCGACTTGAAATGAGTGAACGAGTCTTTTTAAGAGATCAGATAGGAAACGAAAATGACGTCTATCAGGCTTTGCGAGAAAGGTGGATTACTTTGAGTGGAGATGAAGGAAACGAAGTAGGACAGGCGGAAAAAGACCTTTACGAAAGCTTATCCGAGTCGGAAGTTACCAGCCTCGAATCTTTGGCTTCAGCTTACATGGTTTCAGATGCGAACCAACTAAGTGAAAATTTGAGCGATGATGACCTTGCAATTTTCAAAGGGAAAAATATTAGGGAACAGGACAAGCTTAATAAGCTGATTCTTCGGATGATGACAAATCTTGCTAATCAGAGTACTTATTTGGCTGAGACAACATTCACTGAAAATGAACTTCAATCTGCGATCAGTGATGATGCAAGTCAGACATTAATCAATCTCTTGCAGATAAAGCCTGATCTAACAGACGATCAAAGGCTCGCACTGCAGAGGTTCGTGAATACTACTTTTGACTCCTATATGACAGAGCCAAACGGAGTTTTCTTTGAAGAACCTTCGTCGATCATTACATCTCCTGGGTTAGGAAGTGGAGATCCATCCGCACGATTAACGGATCGCGATGTTGACCAGTATAATTCGCTTTCAGAAAGTAAAAGGAGGCTTATTGACAACCTGATCGGTTTGGATTACTTAACTGAAATATTTTATAATCGTGGTAAGAAGTTACGGGATGAGGCGGAATTAACAAGGATACCGAAGGCGGAGAAAGTACACATAGCGATTTTATCCAAAAATGCTTCTGGCCAGGAGATCAAGGAGTTTGAAAAGAGCTTCCTTTCTAAGGCATTTGCACACTACAATAATCTATCCGAGGCAAGAAAGGCGTTCTTTAACAGAGTGGTTTTGGATGATGCATTTGACATGCGCAATGGCAGTTATGTCTTATCAGAACAGGATGCCAGAGAGCGTGGTTCTCTGACATCTACCGAAATAGATCTTATGGAAAGGATCAAAAAATTCAGATTCAACAATGAGCGAGTTTTAACCGAGAACTTATCAGTGGAAGCGAAGGATATTGATGGCATCCCTGTCGATATTATTGCTATCGCAGCGGAGGTTGAAGAGGAAAATCAAGCGGAACAGATCATCGGCACTCAAGATATACTGGCAACCGAAGAGGCTGGAGAGCTGCGGATCAGTCTGCCGATTGATAAAATTGAAGGCTATAGTGAAATTACCATCACAGGACAGTTGGTAAGTGACCTATCAGAAGATCCGTTGACTTCATTTCCAATCACCCTAGTTGCTTTCGATAATGATGCCACCGTGGTTGAGGGTTACACTGATGAAGATGGCTTCTTTGATTTCACGGTAAATCCAAGAAAGTATGACATTCGATTTAAGACTTCGAGTGAAAATGAAGGAGTAGGCCTGGCAGCATTTAACGTAGAAGGGAAGCGTAAGAAAGATACGGAGACCATTGTAAATGCCACGAGAGCGTTCTTTGATGTTAACTCCTTTGAACTCAGACCCGAAGCAACCATCTTACTAGAAGAGATCGTCAAAGCATATCGAAATTCCGGGAAGAAAATTGAAATTGAGTCCCATACAGATGCCACAGGTACTATTGAGTACAATCTTAAGCTAAGTAAAGACAGAGGGTATGCTGCCCGTGATTATCTCATTGCCAATGGTATTAGTAAATCAGATATTTCTGTGATCTGGCATGGTGCGGGAAAACCAATCGCCAACAATGACGATCCTTTCGGAAGACAGCTTAATAGACGCCTCGATATCCGTTTGTTAGGAAAGAGCAAAAAGAATTTTGGCAGCTTTTACCTGGTACGACCTGGAGCTAACCTGGCCAAGTTGGCTGCCAGTTTTAGAATTCCCATGCAAACGATCAAGAATCTAAATGGTATTTCAGGCGATGTAGCGGCTTACCAGCCGATCAGAATTAAAGCTGGCAGGTCGGAGATCAATTATGATCTGGTAGTTCCGGCAGACGTTCAGGCTGATGCTGATTTTATTTACATCGTTGAGCAAGGAGATGATTTAGAGACCGTATCTTCTAAATTTAATGTGCCCGAAGAGTTACTGATGGAGCAAAATAATCTCAGTTCACCACAATTGACTCCTGGCACCAGATTGATTATTTATCCAAAGAACTAAAATAGAGGGTTCGAAAACTTCTTAATAGCCCTGCTATTTGTGAAGTAGTACTGGATCGATATCTCGACGGAATTTTGAGCAATATTGATATCTCGGTTGGGGACGAACAAATCACTATTCATGTCATAACTTGCTCTAACAGTTAGCTGATTGATTCGCACACCGCCCATGAAAATGAATGAATCACGAAACCTGTACCAGGTACCGAAGAGCAGTTGTCGGTCTGCCGCAGAATATCGTCCAACGTCTGGTGCCCAGGACATATTAAGGCCCGCATTGTACTGGTAATTGTTGCTCACGTACAAAAAGAGTAGACTTGGTGTTATGAAAAGTTTATTGACCTTAAATTCAATACCGCCATTGTACTTTAACAGGACCGGATCAGTGCCTTCATCCACCACCGTAAAAGATGTGTTTGGACGGTTTAGGTTGGTGGCCGAAATGCCTACGAACCCACTGTACTTGAACAGAAAGTAGTTTCGATCAGGGTTGAAATAGTACATAATTCCTGCATTCACAATGATGCTCTCCTTCTGGGCATTGAACTCAGCAATTGGAATAGGCCTGCTGCTATCAAATCCAAAAAAAGCATTGTACTGAGAGCCCCAGTTCAGCCCTGTAATGTCAAACCTGCGAATGTCATACCCGATTTGACCTCCGATGGAAACCAGGTATCCACCCAGGGTGCCAAATTTCAAATTGTGTGCATAATTGAGAAAAACAGAACTTCGATCATAGATACCCCTAAACCCGCTTTTTTGGTTGAAGGCCATAAGTCCAACTCCTCCAATTGCACGTTCGATTTTGGATTTTGGCTTGATTGGGAAAAGGAAAGAAACCTGTGTAAGTTCATTGATCACCTCTGTCGATTGAAGCTGCCGCTTATGGTTCATATGAAAAGCAGCATCATTGTAGATTCCATTGAACCCAGGATTTAAGTACAAGGAGGCAGCATAATATTGAGAGAATTGCTCATCCTGTCCGAAGGAATAGATGCAACTAAAAAGAATCCATATGGTGAGTAATTTCTTCATCTTACCAAATAAAATGCGCCACTACGCTCGACGGTCTCGCCTCTTTCAAAAGTGAGTCTCAGAGAATAGTAATAAATTCCTGTAGGTTCATCCCTTCCTGAATTGTTAGTACCATCCCAGCCATTTTCATTTGCTTCGGCAAAAGAATTGGTGGAATACACTCGAACGCCCAGTCGGTTATAGATTTCTAAACTAAAATTTTCATTTGTAATCCGCTGTCCGAATACTTTAAAGGTTCTATTTTCCTCATCGTCGGCATTGGGAGAGAATACTTCAGGAATGTAAAGCAACCCATTGGTAGGAGCAATGGGTGCCAATGCCATTGCCAGATAGGTTTTTTGACCGATTGCTGGAGTATATGGAATATCAGATACAATGGTTCCAAAGGTCAGGGAATCAGAATCAGTAATGGACGCAACTCCTAATGATTGCCATCTATTAGTCAGATTATTTGTAAAAGCGACCGCAGGCGAACTTGACCTGAATCGAATATTGTTTACAAGAATAAAGTCTGACAAATCCTCTTGATTAAACTCTAGTTGGATCTGCGTTTCATCTGATACGCCATTGACTAGTTCCAATTCCCAAAATGCCCTGTGGGAAACACCTAGCAGACTGTCTCCTGGTTCTGGGTCGACAGGGTTATTTCTGCTGTAATTGACACTGATTTCTGTTTCATTGGCGAACCCTGAAACATCAAGGAGAGTAAGTGGTGCATAAACACCATCTGATCCAACGGGAAAGAACAATTCTCCTGAGCCTCTGGAAATAAGCGAGCCTGCAAAATAAGAATCATTAGAACCAGTGCCTGCTGGTATCGTAATATTTTCCCCTAAAACAAACCTTGTATCATCTCCGATTTCGATTGTTCCAAAAAGGAACTCGATCCGGTCCGTAATCAGGTAATCGCTGCCTGGAAAGGTAATTGTCCCAAGTGAATTGACTACAAGCTCTTTGATGACGAGTTCGTCGGGCAAAACCATCTGATCTTCTGAGCCAAGAAATCGAAGCTCACCTTCTGATCCGTTAAAATTAGAGGTAGGGGAAGAGGTCCAGTCACCAAACAAAGAAATTGTGCCGAGGTTGTAAATGACCCCATCTTGTTCCAAATCACCCCCCACTTCAAGGTTAGCTCCATTTCCAACGAAGAGTTCGGCATTACCGCCCACATAGAGTTGGGCACTCACTATGAACGGTAAAAGGGACGATATGGATAGTAGTCTTTTCATTATCTAACCAAATATCCTGAAAAATAACTGTTTGCTTGACTGCCAAAAAGGTCTTGGTCAATAATGCCTGCGCCCACTACCACCTGCAGGAGTCTTATGTCTACGATCGCACCCTGTGTGAGCTGTACCATTTTATTTATCTGATACGATGTATCGGTATCGGTACCGTCAAGAGCTCTTTGTGCATTTCTTGCTACGATACTAGGAAGCCCGCCCCCGGTTCCATCAGCATCAACCCGCAAGACAAGTTCAAATTCCCTATCATCTCCATCTTCCATCATTATCTGAACTTGAAAATGATACAATCCGTCTGTAGGAGCTGTAAACTCGTATGTAGAAGTACTATAGGAATTGCTTGTATCAAAATTTTCAGCATCAAACTCTATCTGATTATTTGGTGTAAATGTTATTCGGCGACCGTTTGCACTATAGTAAGCTTCAAAAGCCACTGGGCCAGCCCCTACTGAAGCATCCGCGGTTAGTATCACTGCATCATTACCCTGTAAATCTGGAATAGTAAGACTCGCGGCACTGGTGGTTTGAGAAGCAAGCTGTAGCGTCACATCATTTGATGGATCGTCAAAAGTCAACCCACCTGATCCAATGGTTTTATTGGTCAGTGTTTCAGTTCCAGCGCGTGTGGCAAGCGTACCGGTGGTAG
>CAZQDI010000013.1:0-40501 GCA_964591785.1 uncultured Roseivirgaceae bacterium | reverse complement strand
CCCTCAGAATGCCACATGATTACAGCTTGAGGTTAGAAAATTTGAAAAGCCGTCGATATGATGAAGCTTTAAAAGAACCTGTGCTCTCTGAAGCTTTCACAAAAAGTGACTACCCCGACTCCGTTAAGTATGCTCTGGAATCCATGGTTGAGATAGACCCCGCCTACGCATACAAAGTATTTGCGATTTCCAGAAAAATCCACGAAAAACTCACAAAGGCGCTCAAAAAGAGAGGTTATTATGTAGACTATCGATACCAAGGTGAGCTAAAGACCTATTCCAATATCCTGCTGTATGGGGACGTAGAGCTTATTGTTATTAAGAAGGAAGTGGCAGAAAAACCCCATCTTGATGTGCAACGACTCGCCATGGAGCTGCTAGAAATACTAAGAGGTGATCCTGAATTCAAATCCATTGATTACTCAGATAAAACCAGGATCAGAATCACAGCACTTAAACCAACCTGCGAAATAGATATCTTACCTTCTGTTTGGGTTGATAGCCTCGAGTTTAAACAAACAAAAAACGAGATTTACAGAGGAATCGCCGAATTCGACTTTAAAAATAGGCGAGTCAAGAAGTATCTGCCATTTTTGAATATCGCTAGAATCAACTCACGTGATCTGCATACCAATGGAACGTTCAAATGCTTGTCAAGGCTGCTCAAAACTTTGCGTGCTGACTCCGATGAACGAATTGATCTCAAAGACAGTGAAATAAATGCAGTGATCTATGCGATGGGAGAAGAAAAGCTCAAATCAGATCATTCGCATATTTTAGCACTCTTGCCAAAGCTGGAGAGTATTTTAGGAAAAGTTCACACTGACTCAGAAGTCTTCCAAAGCATTCCTTCTCCCTCAGGGAAAGACCGTATCTTCAATGGAAGGCCTGAAAAACAAAGTGAATTAGGAAAGCTGCGAGACGCATTATCTCGTCTCGTGGAAGATGTCAAGGAGGATCTGGATGAAAGAAATCTTCGAATAGAATCTCCGTTGGATTACAGTACGTCAATCAGCTAGTCCTGCTCTTTTTAACAAAGCCTCATTAGAAGGCTCTTTGCCACGAAACTGTTTATAAAGATCCATAGGATCTTGAGTTCCTCCTTTGCTCAAGACAGTATCATGGAACCTCTGAGCAGTGATTTTATCAAAAACACCGTTTTCCTGAAATACTGAAAAAGCGTCAGCGTCTAATACTTCCGCCCATTTGTAGCTGTAGTAGCCTGCGGCATATCCACCCGCGAAAATATGGGCAAACTGTGCACTCATATTGGTATTCTCCACCGCTGGGAATAGTTCCGTTTGCATAAAAGCACTTCGCTCAAAAGCACCTACATCATCCACCATTTTAGCTTCTTCAACCGTCATACTATGCCAAGCCATATCGAGCAAACCAAAGCTTATCTGCCTGACAGTTGCATATGCTTCATGGTAAGTTGCTGATCTCCTTATTTTTTCCACAAGGCTTTCAGGGATCAACTCTCCATTTTCGTAATGTCTTGCAAATTGATCCAAACATTCTTTTTCGTAGCACCAGTTTTCCATGATTTGTGACGGAAGCTCCACAAAGTCCCAATAAACATTGGTGCCCGAAAGGCTACCATACTGCGTATCAGCTAACATCCCGTGCAAAGCATGACCAAACTCATGAAATAGCGTTGTTACTTCATTGAATTTCAATAATGAAGGACTCGTTGCGGTCGATGGCGTGAAATTGCAAACAATACTGACTTGGGGAATGACTTTCACACCCTGTACTTGTTTCTGATTTCTGAAACTCGTCATCCAGGCTCCCCCCCTCTTTCCTGCTCGGGGAAAGAAATCTGCCAGAAACACAGCCACAACTTCACCAGCACCATTTTTGACTTCATAGGTACGAACCTGCTCGTGATAAGAAGGAATAGACTCATTCTCAACAAAAGAAATTCCAAAGAGTCGTTCTGCAGTTTGAAAGACTCCGTCAATTACATGTTCTAGTTTAAAATAAGGCTTAATGAGCTCGTCATCCAGATCATACTTTGCCTTTCTTAGTTTCTCAGAATAATAAGACCAATCCCACCTTTCCAGCTCATGATCTACTCCCAAAGATTTCATATAGGATTTGATTTCCTCCACTTCATCTGTTGCCTTAGGCAGGCTTTTCTCTAATAAGTCCTTTAGAAAACTGAAGACTGTTTCTGGTTTACCTGCCATTCTTTCCTCCAGCACGTACTCAGCGAAGTTTGAGTATCCAAGCAGCGCGGACAGCTCGGACTTTAATCGAACCATTTTTAAAATAATCTCCTGATTATCCCGAGCATCCCCTTTATAACACTTGGACATGTATGCTCTATAAAGTTGCTCTCTTAGTTCTCGATTATCTGCGGACTCCATGAATGGGATATAGCTGGGAGCTTGCAACGTAAAAACCCACTTATCATCCATGCCTCTTTCTTTTGCCGCTTCTTTAGCCCTCAACCTTAAATCTTCAGGCAAGCCCGCTAATTCTTGTTGATCATGAATGATAAGTTGAAAATCATTTGTTTCATGGAGTAGATTTTCCTGAAACGACAGCGACAATTTTGACAATTCAATACTGATTTCCTTGAATCTTGTTTTGGCTTGTCCCTCTAATTCCACCCCCCTTCTAATAAACTCTAAATGGGTGTTTTGCAGTAGTTTCATTTGCTCACCTGATAGATCAAGCTTTTGCCTAGATCGAAATACTTGATCAACCTTTTTGAAAAGAGCTTCGTTTTGCTTGACCTCATTGTTAAACGCCGACAGTTTGGGAGTGATCTCCTGGGCTATTTTCTGAATTTCGTCATTGGTTTCTGCAGAATTCAGATTGAACAGTATCGAGCTATTTCTACCAAGCCGTTCTCCTGCATTCTCGAGCGCCTCAATGACATTTTCAAAGCTTGGTTCGACTTCCGAATAAATTATTGAATCAACTTCTTTCTTCGCTTGACTTAGCGCAGCCTCCAATGCTTCTAAGTAATGTGAGTTTTTGATCTTTTCAAATGGAGGGACCTGAAAAGGAGTATCAAATTCGGCAAGAAGTGGATTAGACATATCAGAATTTTTATTGACCAACAAATGTAATTGTCTGTCAAGTTTACTTTTGTAAAAATTTATTTTAAATGAGGTTTTTGTTTTTTACCGTTTCCCTTCTTTCTCTTGCGACACTCTCTGCACAATATACCTATGAGGATTTAAGTAATCCGCAAGGAACTGTAAGAACCCATTTGGATAATCTACAACCGGAAAGTTACAATGATTCAATTGCGGCCCTTCCGTTCATTACGGACGGCAGGAGCATCAGGGATGCTAAACTTTTTGCAGTCAAATTCAAACGTATTTTAGATGGCAAGGGGATTTACATCTATACGGACGAAATCCCGAAAGAACCAGATTATAAGGATCCTGTCTCTAAACTTAACAAGTACATTCTTACAAATCAATATGCTGATATCTACCTACTAAGAGGCGATGATGGCACCTGGAGGTATTCAAATTCTAGTTTGAAAACAATAAATGAACTGTATGACAACACTTTTCGATTTGGAACGGGCAGATTACTACATTTCTTGCCAAAGCTTGGAACTAGAAAATATTTCGGACTGTACACCTACCAATACATAGCAATCTTCATCCTGGCCTTAATCAGCGCAATTGTCTATAAGCTTTTTGCTTTTATGACCGAGCGGATTATATCGAGGGCTCTTTCAAAAATTGGATATCAGGGTGAGGAGTCAAACAAATATCTATGGCTGGTTGCGAGACCCACAAGTGTATTCATCATTGTACTACTCTTAATGCTGTTCACCCCTGCACTGCAATTGCCCATTGAATTGTCGAGATATGTAAACCTCATTTTGGGAGTGATGGTCCCATTATTTGGAACTGTGATCGTGTATCGAATTGTCAATATCGCATCTACATTTCTAAGTAGAATTGCCAAGAAAACTGATAGTTCTCTTGATGATCAATTAGTGCCACTGTTGAGAAAGACGCTCAAGACCTTTGTCATCATTATTGGCACACTATTCATTCTTGACAATCTTAATATTCCAATTCTACCTCTCTTAACTGGTCTCTCTATTGGAGGCTTGGCTTTTGCATTAGCAGCTCAAGATACCATCAAAAACTTCTTCGGATCTGTAATGATCTTTATTGACAAACCTTTTCAGGTAGGTGACTGGATTACTGCAAATGATGTAGATGGTACAGTCGAAGAGGTTGGCTTCAGATCTTCGCGCATTCGAACCTTTAGAAACTCACTTATTTACGTACCGAACGGAAAACTTGCAGACAATACGATAGATAATCATGGATTAAGAAATTATCGTCGTTTTTACACGCAGATTTCGATTACCTACGACACTCCTCCTGAACTGATTGAAATCTTTGTGAAGGGATTACGAGAAATTGTTGAAAGTCACCCACAGACCTGGAAGGAAAACTATCACGTATATTTCAATGATATGGCTGCTTCTTCGTTGAATATTATGTTTTACATTTTTTTCAAGGTACCAACTTGGGCCATGGAATTAAACGCGCGTCATGAAGTATTAATGCAGATCATGAAACTTGGAAGTGAACTTGGAATCAACTTTGCATTTCCTACTCAGACGCTACATGTAGAAAACTTACCAGGCCAACCATCCATGTCTCCAATCTATATGAATGAAGAAGAGGCAACTTCCAAAATGGAATCGTTCTTTAAGAATAGATAACTTCGCCGCTTAAAATCAACTTAACAATAGACAACAATTAAATGAAATTCGGAACTAAAGCCCTTCATGCAGGAATAACGCCAGACCCTTCAACTGGTGCGATTATGACCCCTATTTTTCAAACTTCTACCTACGTTCAGGAAGCCTCAGGAGTACACAAGGGATTTGAATATGCTCGTACGCAAAACCCAACCAGGGATGTCCTGGAGAAAAATCTCGCAGCGTTAGAAAATGCAAGATTTGGGAGGTGCTTTTCTTCGGGAATGAGTGCAACAGAAACGATTGTCAAAATGCTTAAGCCTGGTGATGAAGTGATCAGCACGGCGGACTTATACGGAGGTACTTACCGCCTGTTCACAAAAGTCTTTGAACGTTATGGGATCAGATTTTCATTTATTGATATGCAAAACCCATCAAATGTCGCAGAGGCCATTACACCAAATACTAAGTTGATCTGGGTTGAAACTCCCACGAATCCTATGCTTAATATTATTGATATTGAGGCTGTGGCGTCCATTGGTCATAAGAACAATTGTACTGTAGTTGTGGACAATACTTTTTCTTCCCCCTATCTGCAAAACCCTCTTGACCTTGGTGCTGATGTCGTGATGCACTCAGTCACAAAATACATCGCTGGTCATTCCGATGTCATAATGGGCTTCTTAGGGACAAATGATGAAAAAATTGAAGAGCACATCGCATTCATTCAGAACTCAAGCGGTGCAGTCCCTGGTCCTCAGGATTGTTTTTTAGTATTAAGAGGTATCAAAACGCTTCACCTACGAATGCAAAGACACTGCGAAAATGGAGAAAGGATTGCTCAGTACTTGAGAGACCATTCTAAAGTGTCAAAAGTATTTTGGCCAGGATTTTCGGATCACCCTGGTCATCAGATCGCTAAAAATCAGATGAAAGGTTTTGGAGGGATGATTTCCTTTATCCAAAAAGAAGATACTCTTGAAAAAGCCGAAGAAACCCTGAAGAATTTCAAACTTTTTAGTCTAGCCGAATCTCTTGGAGGAGTAGAATCCCTGGTGGGTCACCCTGCTGCCATGACACATGCCAGTATACCGAAAGAAGAACGAATGAAAGGTGGCTTAACAGACTCCTTGATCCGATTAAGTGTGGGAATTGAAGATGTTGAGGATCTTATTGAAGATCTTGAGCAGGCACTGAAATAGTTAAAACCCCGGTGAAACCGGGGTAATAACAAAATCCCAATGTGTGTGAACTAGTGGTGACGTTCATAACTAAATTACATACAATCAAATAGGAACGATTTGCGTTTCGATTAATTAGAAATATCATTCATTTTAGATGTAGTATTGATCGATGAAGACCATTTCCAGAAGACTTTCCGCACTGTTCCTGAAGATTGGATATTCTTTACCATTTCAATTGGTCTTTCATCATTTTAAAAAGAATCTGGCTCTACTAGTAGTCTGGTTCATCATCATTGCGGCATTTTCAGGAGGTCTAGGCCGAGTGTATGGGATTCATTACCTGTTTCTCGATCCAGAATATATGGGATCCGTAGGGTTTTGGAGCTTCTTCTTTGTGGGAGTTGGATTTGGTAATTTAACAATGGCATGGCAAATCACTTGTTACATTCTTGATTCACACAGATTTAGATTTATTGGAATCCTTGAACGTCCATTTACCAAGTTTTCACTAAACAATAGTGTCATTCCTCTTTTGACCCTGGTAGTCTATTCGATCTTCATTGTGAGATTTCAGTTCAACAATGAGTTTGCCGAAAACTGGGAAATCTTGCTTTATCTGGCTGGTTTGTTCGTTGGTATCATTTCACTACACGTATTAATGATTCTTTACTTTCGAATGACGAATAATGATATTTTCAAGTATTTGACCGGTAGTGTTGACAAACGTCTAAGAAAAAATATTGTCAGTCGCGATCGGGTGATGAATAAATTCAAAGAAAGCAGAGAGGCACGTTACCGCGTTTCCAGTTATTTGGACTTGAAACTAAGAATCAGATCCACAGAAAGAATTGTAGATTTTGGCAACAAAGAGGCTATTCTAAAAGTCTTTGATCAGAATCATTTCAATTCAGTAATCATTGAACTAATCATCATCGGAGTCATCCTCCTACTTGGCTTTTTTATGAACAATCAGTTTTTACAAATTCCGGCTGCTGCCAGCGCTTTGCTTATTCTTGCGATCGCTGTGATGTTGGTTGGTGCGATAAGCTATTGGTTTAAGGGTTGGGGAATTGCTTTTGCACTTGGCATTTTTATCCTGGTAAATACCTGGGCCACTGTGGGAATAGGTAAAGGAATCAATGAGGCCACAGGACTCAATTATGATACTACTAAGGCAGAATACTCCGTAGCCAATCTTAGAAAGATTCATTCAAAAAAGCAATACACAAATGATCACAATCTAATGCTCAAAACAATGGAATCGTGGAGTAGTAAGTTTGAGGATTCCAAAGAAGAAAAGATGATCATCGTATGCGTAAGCGGCGGAGGACAAAGAGCAGCAATGTGGGCTGTTACCGCTCTTTTAGAAGCCGACAAGGCCCTGAATGGTGACCTCATGAACAAAACCTTTCTAATCACTGGGGCTTCTGGTGGCCTGATAGGAGCAGCATATTACCGCGAAATGTATCGAAGAGATGCTTCCATTTCGTTAAATGCAAGCAGCAGGTTCATGCTGAATAATATGGGTAAGGACAATCTTAATCCGGTGATTTTTAGCTTATTGGTAAATGATCTATTCTTCAAAATGCAAACTCATGAGTATGCGGGCAGAAACTATTATGTAGACCGTGGTTATACTTTTGAGACAAACCTTAATAGAAACCTGGAATATGTTTTTGATAATCCCATTTCATACTATAAAGAGCTAGAGGAAACTGCATCAATCCCAACATTGATCATGTCACCAACTATTGCCAACGATGGAAGAAAACTATATATATCATCTCAACCAGTCTCATTTTTAAGCACATCATCGGCGATACTAGACGATAATAATCAAAAAATAAGGGGTGTTGATTTCCAAGCACTATTTAAAGCCAACAACTCCGAAGACCTAAGTTTTCTCTCAGCTTTGAGAATGTCTGCTTCATTCCCATACATCACCCCCAACATAAGTCTTCCTACCGAACCGCGAATTGAAATAATGGATGCAGGCATTTCAGATAATTTTGGTGTATCCGACGCACTTAGGTTCATCCATGTCTTCAAGGAATGGATTTCTGAAAACACCGCAGGGGTTGTCTTACTTGTTATTCGAGACAACACTTCCGATTCCCCAATAGAATCCGCCCCAAATCCATCTCTTATTGACCGAATCACCTACCCAATTGCAAGTGTTTACAATAATCTTACTCGAATGCAAGATATCAACAATGACGTTCGGGCAGAACTTATGGAGGATTGGTTTGAGGATGAGTTATCCGTTATTGAAATATCTTATGATTCTTTTGTGCAGGGTGAGTCCAGAAGTGAAATCGAACGAGCGTCATTAAGCTGGCATCTTACGACAAAAGAAAAGCAAAGTATCGTTGAAAATATCAAGATTGAAAGTAATCAATTAGCCATCCAAAAGTTGAAAAACCTTACGCTTCAAAGCCCAGTTCAGTAGTACCTACTGCTGCTCCAATTGGTATCATTTTCTAGATCTAACAAAAGCTAAAAGCTCAGCACTTTCATTTGATTTCTATCTGCTTGAGGGATAACAGTCCCAATTGGGGCATTGTAAAAAGTAGGGTCACAAAATGTAAATCGACTTCCAGCGTAGTCCACTGTCTCACCAAAGGCGGGTTGAGGTAGATTAGCCCCAATTGCTATATGTTGTGGAAATAATAGTGCAACTGTTTTTACTTCAGTAAATAGTGAAATCAAATAATTGAAAAAAACTGCGCGATCATCACAATCAGACTTTTCAAAATGAATAAACTGCTCTGGATAAAAGACCCTTTCTCGGCCAAATTGAATTTGATCTGTTTCGTAATCAAACGCTTTCTGACTAAAACTTAACAATAAGGCTATGATTTCAACCTGAGATTTGTCTTTCAAATCCGGGGTAATTGCTTTTCGCAGCGACTTTTCTAATAAAAAAGAACCCTTAGAGTTCAGATAAGCTGGCAAATCCACAAATGGAAATTCTTCCAGGAAATCGACAAGATGCTGGTTGTAGTAGATTTCCCAGTGGTACTCAACTTCTCCATGTGTGAAACTGAAGCTCTTTTGCTTGGCATCGATAGATAAATCGGGAGCATCCAGAAAGAAAAAATCGACTGGAGCCGAAGCTCCAGTTCTTACTTCACTAAAGGTCTCAATTTCCTTTACTCCACTTGCCAACACATAATAGGTAGAAGCACCTTCTTTAAAGTAGGGCTTGCCATATAGACGCGTCTCTGAAGCGATAATCAGAAAAGGTTCGCCTTGACTAAAGCCTACCCTGGTGTCATAGCCGGCTTTTGATAAAAAAAACCAATTGTATAGAATGGCCATGTCTCCTGTCAATCCGAGCCTGCGAGTAAACTCTTCCAAAATTATGGTTAAGCCAAAACCAGGAACATTGAGGCGTTCTTTGAATTGTACAAGTTCATTCAGCACTTTCTGATAGGGCCTCTGACTCACCATTTGCCAAAAGTCTGCTACAAACTCTTTGGTTGGCTCAAATTTGACCTGTTCTATCAGGCTTGACGGATACTTGAATTGACAATCTTGCCCATAAAAATCGAACGCAATTTCAAGGTCTTCCTCAGGATAAAAGTCCAGATGTTCGTAAATAGTAGGTCTGAATGTTCTTAATTTTTTTGCTTCTGAATCAACCTGATAATTTCTTGAGGGTATTTCTTGTTCATTTTTGGGTTGCGAAGTTGGCTTTGGGTAGCTTGGAAGGTATTCGTAGGGTTCATTCAGTTGGAATGACATCCAATTTTCTTTAATTGCTACAGCAAAGATCGAATCCTGCCTCCTAACTTCTTCAAGAAAAGCTATTTCCTGGGAAGATCTAAACCGAAGAAACTCTTCCCGCAGATCCTGAGAAAGCCCCGTCAGGGATAAGAGAAAAGTATAAGCGAATAGTGAAGTCTTTTTCATCACTGACCAAGTGGCACGGTTGTCAAAATCAATGAATGTTCACTCACGCCTTCGCCCGAAACTTGCTTGAAGCCACGCTGCTGATCCAATACTTCCTCTATTGCATCCTGAATAAACAAAAACCCGTCCCTATCAACCGTCGCGGGTATCTTATGAGGATTTACAGCCGCCATTACATAGATGTACTCCACCCCACATGGGCAGGCAGTCTCCCATTCAAAAGGCAATTCAATATATCTGTTTACCTGAGTCTCATCCACATAGTAATTGTCCAAGAGCAAAAGATTCGACCCATCTGCCCAAACATTGATTAACTGAATATAAGATGGCCTTGAGACCTTCGTTAGCAACTTTAGCGTCTCTCCTTCCATAAAGACCGAAGATGTGTTTCCTTTTTGTGTCGCAATTTCAACGATGACTTCACCCTCGGAAAAACTCTGCGTAATTACCTGATGCTCAATTACATCTTCCTCTGTTTTTAGAGGTTCATAGTCTACTCCTAAATCCTCTACCTGACTCCTTTCAACTTTAATGGATGTGCTAGCGATCAATTTGATCAATTCCCCTCGATCTTCTTGATGAATGGTAGTTGTGATTTTTATCTTATCGTTCAGGGGCCAATAAGTGCTGTTCACCACCCAGTCTTGTCCTGATGAAACTACACTGAACTTCTCAGACATAGCCTCTTCAAAATAATCACCAAAAATTATGGATAGTTCAGTAGCAATTCCTGTGTTTTTGTAGGTCATGCGATTCACCTTAATGTCAGCGAGGGACCTCCTGTTAATGTCACTTACGAGTCCATCTCTAATAAAAACTGCAGCTTGCTCTAATCCAATCGATTCTTGCTCCTTCATTTCTTCCAGAAGAGAGGTAACCCAATCTTTTCTCTGATTCCATTGATTGATCATAAGAACAGCAGAGTTGTTAATTCCAATAAAAGAAAGTGTATTTTGAATGGATTTTGCTCGATCAAGATCATCTTGCAATTCCACCAGCACTGCGTAAGACGGCTTCCTTTCATGGTATTGATCAATTCGGGCCCTAATAGCAGACATTTCTTCCCTTAGCTGCCGATAGTAGGAGGACTGTAACTTACGTTTCTTAATGTAAGAAAAAGCATAAACTATCTGTTTACGATCATCGAAATAGGTAAGTGTTTCCAGACCGGAAGCACTTAATTCCGTTCTTGTAATAGATTGCTGCTCAAACCGATCTTCTGATTCCGTATTGTTATTTGATAAAGTGGAAGTTGATTTGCTTGAAATGTAAACTCGAATGGATTCAGCTAAACGAACTCTTGACTGGGATACTACTTCATTTTCTACTTGAAGCCTATTTTCATCTTGAGCAAAACTCCGTGACACAAAACCAACATAGAAATCGTCCCGGGGGTAGTTCCTCTCTCTAAAAGTAGCATTAAGCCAATCCGGGCCATTATTGATTGCCCCGAATACTGGGATCAGAATAGTGAAGAGCGCTTTTAACATAAATTACAAACCAAGGAGCTTGTTTAATTCAGCCTCATTTTGGCTAACCTTCTCTTTTAGTTCTTTCTTTATGACACTCTTTGCTATCATTTTGGCCGCATTTATATCATACATCACAATAAAACGATACTCAAACTTATCGCCAACCTTCCTCATCATTTCAATTACTGGATTAATGGCTCCAATTTCATTTTGAATGAGAGTTTTGCTTGATGAAACAAATTCATCTATGGTCTCTACATCTTCAGCACTATAACCAGTATTAGCTTTATTGCTAGAAATCAAGGCAGTAACCTCAGATTGAATTTGACCGGCCAATGTCACACGGGTATTATCAAGCGCGTTTGCTTGCGCAACTCCCTCAGAGCCAGCAATTGCACTCCCATTAGCTGAAATATACCTTGGATTCCCTTCATCAGTCACCATCTGCTGCATAACCAATGATTTTTCAAACTGATTCTCCAGGGGCATATTTCCAGGAAGATTCATGTAGCCTTCCTTTTCCCACTTCTTTGATTCCTTCCGGGCGAGTTTAACTGCCTTCTTGTCTTTTTTAACAATTTTCTGTGCTTGGGCATAGGTGGTTTGGGCAAAACCCATACTAGCTAGCAAGAATGTCAGGATGACACATAGAAATAAGGTGATATAAGTCTTTTTCATAATTAGATTATTTATGACTTTATCTGAGACTCGGTCATTTGTCAACATCATCTGCATCATTTTTTTTAATTTTATTTTGGATGGAATCATATCTGGCGCTGTCTGAGAATATTGGAGCTTCCTCCATTTGCAGCTTTATGGTACTGGGAGACGAACTTGTGGACAAATAAAAGCCACCTAACGCAAGCATGGCAGCTACTCCAATCACGGACCAAAACTTCACAACTCTCTTGCTACTTCCTTTGCGATGCAGATCGTAATAACCTTCCAACTCACTCTTCAATTTCATCTCACCGCTTGCATTTATACCACGGACAAAAGCATTGTACCATTCCTCTTGTTCAGGTGTGAGCTGACCTTTTTCATCTTCAAACTGCTCGATCGCTATAACAAATTCATCTAATGACATACGTGGTTATTTCCTTTAATTTTTGAATACAACGATACTTTTGCTGCCTAACCACTTGACCACTTGCATAGGACAATCCAAGAGCAATTTCATCATAGGAGAGTTTGCCAAAATAATAGTCAAGTAAAATATTCTTACATTTCTCACCTACTTGATCTAGTGATTTGATAAGGGAATCAATGAGCTCATTTGAAGTCTTATGTGCCAGTTCATAGGTACTTTCATAAATGCTTCTCACAGCTTCTTCTGATCTTCTCTTTTTATTTTTTTGATTCAAAAAGCTATATCTACATACCGAATACAGGTAGGTACCTATGGAAGAGGTAAGTTCAAATTCGGGACGTTTACAGTTATTAGTCAGCACAAGTAATGAATCATGAAAAAGATCCTTCGCATCATCAAGCGTACCCCCGTTTTTTAACACCATGCTTTCTACCTGTGACAATGTTTTCTTGTAACAATACTTCAACACAGAGGTATTGCCCGACTTCAATTCCCGGACAATTTCCTTATCGTTCATTGTTATTGTTAATCTCTACGAATAAAAATAAAATCTCCGCCCTCATCTCCAACCTTCTGTATTGTGCCATATTGAGGCTTTACATCTGAGTCACTATTATTTATAACTGCTGCTTCCATGCTAAAAAACAAGTCATTTGCAGCCAGGTATTTTTGTGAGTTATCATTAAGTCGTTTCACCAAATATTTAATGAAGGCGCTTCGATCCGGTACCTCCGTGAGTGTTCCACTTGTCATCGCCTTACGACTTGGCAGACTGTACTTTAAGTTGATGGCTTTGTCTGCATCCAAAAATGCGGCCCTTGCTTTAAAAATGGCACCCGAAAAACACGCATCGGCAATTAGTAAGGTATGTCGCGATCTTATTGAGCGAATTTGATCAGTCAACGTACTGTTTCTAAACCAGTCCGCTGTACTACTCTGCCTTGCATCAGAAGGAATCCAATACCCAATTTCATTGGTTGTGTCCCAATATCCGTGACCAGCATAGAATATCAAAACGTTGTCAACGCCTTCCTTCACTTCCTTTCCAAGATTATCTAATGCATCGATGATGTCTCTACGTGTGGCGTTTTCCAGCAAAGTAATATTTTCAGGTTTAAAGGTGTAATTATTGACAAGTGCATTCATAAGGGATTTGGCATCAGAAATCGGTTTGTCGAGATCTACAATTCGCTGATCCTGATATTCATTTACTCCGATGATCAATGCGTGATAGTCTCCCACTGCCAGTAATGGCTCCACGTCCTGATCGCCTTCTGTCTCAAAAAAATATGACTTGAATTCTTGATTGCCTTTGTTGTCTTTAGCACTAATCCTGAGCTCATTCTCTCCTGGGCTAAAGTCCAAATTGATTGCGAAATAACCATCAGAGGCCAATGTTACGATTTTCCCATTGATAGTAGCGTCTCGCAAACCATCCGCATCCGTGATAAATCCTTTAACAATGGTCTTCGTCTTCTTCAATTTGAAACCACGAGATTTATCGGCATTATTCAAACCCTTAGGTTCAGTGATGTTAACTATCAGCGGACTATTTGGCTTATCGAATTTTACCTCTACAGATTGAGTCAGTGCCTCTGCGGTTTGTGCAAAGCTTATGCTCTGAATAATTACTGCGAAGATGATGGTGACGAATACTTTTTTCATTTCACTATTAATTTTTGAGCTTGACTTTTCCTGTTACCATATTTCACTTCAATAAAGTAGGTGCCAGCAGAAAGACCTAGCTCGTTAATTTCAAAAATCGCTTCTGAATTAGGAGCAAATACTTGCTCTAATTTCATAATTTCCCGACCATCCATTCCAAAGATCGTCAATTTTGAGTTGATTTCCTCATCTTCTCCTTCTACAAAGAAGCGGATGTATACCTCATCGATCGCAGGGTTTGGATACACAATCACTGGGACCTGAATCGTCGTCTTATCTACCGCCTCTCCAAAAAGGACCTCAAATGAAGAGCCTGATCCAACCTCAATCGACTGGATTGCTGCCATATTGTATGAGGCATTATGCTCTGGATCGTAGATGTAAAGCCTGTCATTGAGCGACGCGACAACGTTCGCATCCCAGGATAGTATCAACTGCTCGTTTGAAGGAGCTATTACAGAATACTTCCAGGTCTGAGCGGGTTTGTAAGGCTTGAAGTTCCTTATCAAACCAGTTTCTTCAATAATTCTGAAGGAAGCCTCAGGAGCAATCAGCGGGGGAGCTGACAAATCTCCATAATCCTCTCCTTCGGTAGATCCCGTCCGCATCCCTACAGCACCCAAATTCGAGCTTCTGTTTTTGGATTGCAGATGCAAGATCAGCTGCCAGTTTTCTCTATCGTCAACCCAGGAATGAAGTGCATTTCTTTCATTTGAGATCCTTCCTGTGGAAACAACCGATGAGGGATTTGGCACTCTCAAAGAAATTGAAGATCCAGTCGTATTCTCAATCCAGCCACCCTGAAAAACAGATAATGAAGTGATGATATTTTCATTGTAAGCGAACAACGAACTTAGATCCGTATCTGAAATAACGCCTTGATCAATGTTATAGGTGATGACTTCACTAAAATCCAATGATTCTAAGAATGGGTTAGATATTAAATTCCAACCCGAATTTAGCTGAACAGTTACCTCAGGTTGTAGAATTGGAGTCAGCGGACCGGGGTCAACAGAGGTACTCACTGTAGAAAGGAACCAGTATCCCCGACCAGCCGTCATATTACTGCTTGTACTTAGATCCGAGAAATTTCCATTTGAATAGGAAACAATCCTCCAGCCTGTGAGTCGGTCAGCACTAGCTAATGAGGGGAACGCACTGCTAACCTGGACAGATTGGGTAGGCATCCCGGTAATGCGGTAGTCTAACACTGTATTCCCATTACCCAAGCTACTAGAGGCATCCACCGCAACCACTTCGATGGTGAAGGTGTTTTGAACTTGATCTGGTGTTATAGAACTCCCTGCTGCAGGATCATCCGTGGCTTGAATAATTACACTGTAAGTGCCACCGCCTCCTGTTAAATTATCCAGCTTTAGCGCATTCCCATCCATTGTGAATCCCGTGCTAGATCCGTCTAATAGTCGAAAAGTAAAACTGGACTTTGCTTCATCTCCAACCACCGATACAGTACCTATTGTTGTTCCATCCGATGCTCCTTCGACGATGGAACTATTGGTTAGTTCAAGGTCGCTTGCCTGTGGGTTAACATTAGTCACACCAATGGTCAACTCCTCGTCATAGAAAAGCCCATTAGGATCAGTGGATCGTATTGTCACTGAATAAGAAGTTTGAAGCTCGTAGTCAAATAATTCACTCGAGATCAGTTGGTTCATATTTTGAATGGCAAAAGAGTCAGCAGCTGCTCCTCTGACTTCATAGCTGTAAGTATCATTGCCGTCGGGATCGTCAGGATCTACTGTCGAAAGTATCCCGATCACTGTGCCTACCGCACTATTCTCTGCAATTGACCCAGCAGATAGATTTATCTGGGTTGGTGCTAGACCAGTAGCGTTGGTGATTGTCACATCATAAGACTTGGTGGTCGTTAGGTCCGCGGCAGTCACCGTGTAACTTACCGTATTGGTAAAGTCCTGTGCTACTCCACTTTCCGGGCTTATTGAACTTCCTGTAAAGGTGATGGTCGGAGTGATACTGGTTACATCGGTCTCGCTAGAAACGAACAGTTCGATGGTTTCTCCTAGATCATCAATTATTTCATTTCCTGTTTGATTCGGAACTTTGAACGAGGTGATAAATGCATCTGCGTCCGACGGTGGTCTCTCTTCATTATACAGCGCTAAGACCTCCGCAGCAGAAAGCGTCCTTGCATAGATTTTAATTTCATCCAATGATCCACTTAAATATTGGTTCGTATTTTGAAAAGTACCTATGTATGCTGTCTGGCTCGATTCGTTAAATGTACCGCTCACTGCCACTACATCAACCTGCGATCCGTTTTTATACAACCTGGGATTAGAACCATCATAGGTGAACACAAAATGCTCCCATTCGTTTTGGGTAATTGTGGTGCCAATGTTTGGAGATCCGTCAATATTCGGAGTAATTGTCACAAAACCACTTGATATCCGAGCTCTGAAATTACCAAAACTTAGTACATCTCCTGATTCCACCGAAGCAATGTCCTGCCACCAGGCAATAGTTATCATAGATTCCCCTCCAACAAAGTCAACTTCACCGAGCGAGATGAAATCGTCAACACCATCAAAGGAATAAGCCATATCAGACTCACCAAGTCGGTCAGTGGTCAATGTAGCGCCTGAAACCGTCCCGTCGATACCGTTTCCACTTTCATCATTTGCATTCCCATTAAAAGGATAATTTGCAAGCAAATTAGAGGGCCTTTCTGCCTCATAAACTTGCAATAGTTCAGCCTCAGTCAATGCTCTATCGTAGATACGAACTTCATCAATGCTCCCGTTGAACCACCGGTCCGTGCCATCGGTAGAATACCCAATATTAAGTACCTGAGACTCTTGAGAGTAGAAAACACCTCCTGCTCCTTCAGGAATGTTGGCAACCACGGCACCATCAAGATACAGTTTGAGGTTAGCACCGTCGTAGCTCAAGGCGGCATGGTGCCAAATACCGTCATTGACCACGTTACTGGCATTAATTGGGACAAAGTCTCCTTCACCGATGAGTATAATGCCAGATAATTCGTTAGTGGTCCCGATGCCTAAACCCAATGCGCCTGGAATATCAATCACATTTGCATACCCATCAGAATAATCAGCTGAGGTAGAAAACCAACCTGCGACGGTAATCAAGGATGGTTGCGGCAAATTAACTGAGACAATGCGATCATCCACACCGTCGAAGCCGTATGCTCGATTGGCATTTCCAAACCGGTCCGACGTAAGTGAGACACCTCCTTCTTCAATCCCAACCAAATTATTATTACTTGCATCACTGGCATCTCCATCGTAAGGGTAATATGCGATCAAACCATTATTTTCCTCGATGGTAATGAACTGATTTGGATTGATTGAGTTGATTGAGTTAACCCTGCCTGAGGGCCAATAGACTGTTATGTTTTCAACAATCGGAGCAGCTCCCAAACCAAAATGCACCAACGACTCTTGCTGAGATCTGGAGCCACTCGTGCTCAACACCTGTCGCATCTGACTCACTTCACCTGTCGTAGCCCCACCAATCTCTGCTTTCACTACGATTCTCGCACCAAACCCGTTCTTATTTGATTCTATTCCATTGAGTCGAATCCCTAGGTAATTTCCTGAACTTAAGGTATTTCTATACAAGTAACTTTTTTGATTAGCGTTAGCAACGAAGAGGTCAAGGTAACCGTCACGGTCATAATCAGTCCATGAGGCACCCCAACTTGCCGCCACCTCATTGATCAGTGTTCCAGTGACTTCGGCAAAATTTGCATTGCCATCATTTTCCCAAAGCCGATTGATCACTGAGTTATCATTTGATGTTACAAAAACATCCAGATCACCATCGTTATCATAGTCGCCAAGCGCTGTCCCAATGGCATTGGTAGTGCCCTCCGTTATGGCATTATTCGAGGCAAAGAATGTTCCGTCTCCATTATTCATGTAAACAAGCGCAGTATCAGCTCCTACAACCACTCCGTCAATGAAACCATCGTTGTTGAGGTCTCCCCAACTGGTTCCTTCAGTAGCTGAGTTGTCGCTGACGATATCGCCGGAAGTCACCTTAATAAAGGTACCATCACCATTATTGACATAGAGTTCGTCATTTATATCTCCCTGCACATTGTTGGCAATGAAAAGGTCAGCATCATTATCATTGTCAATATCTGGCCAAGCTATGTCTAAGGATCCTCCAGCTGTTGAACTGATGGACAATGAATTGTCCTCAGTAAAAGAGCCGTCACCATCATTAATGAAAAAACGGTTGATTCGGTTACCATTTTCTAACAGATGTAAAACATCAAGATCTCCATCATTATCAAAATCAGCCCAACCACTATTCCAAACCAACTGAGCGCCTGAGGCAAGTGAAGACGGAACAGTTAAATCAGCTCGATTAAATGATGAGGCATTTCCATTATTGACTAGGAAAAGTTTATTGGCTGCTGCGTCCCAAATATTCGATTCGGCAGGACCAATAATATCAATATCTCCATCATCATCGAAATCTATAGCATTCGCTGTCGCCCAATTTTCTATCGGAAGTCGATCAGACACATCCGTAAATCCACCGGACTGATCATTGAGATACAACCCATTCGAAAAAGTGGTTGGATCGCTAAAATCCCACCTGTTTATGAAAACATCAGGAAAATTATCATTGTTCACGTCAGCCCAGGCACTACCCACATCCCAGTAAAGATTGTTTGTTAAAGGAGTTGTAGTAATCTTCTCAAAATCAATGGCATTTGGATGATTTTGGCTTACGTTAACTTGATAGGATGATACAATTTCGTCTGAGCCGTCTAACAGGATATCCAACCTCACTTGATCTGTAAAATCAATTTCAGTGCTCCCAGAAATCACCTGAGTTTCTCCTATTGCAACCTTAAAAGCTGACAACGTCGTAAACTCAGGAATCAATGAATGCACGTTTGCTCCATGAGCTACTTCAATTGTTATGCTCCTATCCTCTTGATTTATACTTGCTGGACCTGTCTGTTCAGCAAAGCTAAATGACGTTAAATTTGTCCAATCACCCAACAAAAATAGCTCCTCCACTTCCCCAGCTGTAAGCGCCCGATCGTAAAACCTCACATCGTCAATGCTTCCGGTAAAGAAACTCTCGCTTCCATTTGCATTGCCGATATTGATAATGGTTTGAGGATTAAAATAAGCAACGCCATCTGTATTGGTGATTTCACTATACGCATCCCCATCTATGTAAGAGGTCATCGTGGTGCCATCGTAGGTCAGGGTAGCTAAGTGCCAGACATCCGGAGTGACAGCGGTGAAGGGAGTTACGAAATTTCCGTTCAAATTAAGCACAGTTTGAATTTGGTTTTCCAAAATGGCAATGGCAGAAGAACCATTTATCTCCATTATCTGATGTGTAGCATCACCTCCACCAGTTGGGTAATTGAACCAGGCTGCTAGCGTAATAGCTGATGGCTGAACACCCAAGTCATTGGAACTAATGACTCCATCACCACTAAAACTATATGCTTCATCTACATTCCCAAATCGATCAGGGGAGAGTGCGACAGAACTTGCGGTAGCATCATTTCCATTACCAGAGCCGTCATTGGTGTTGCCTGTAAACTCATAGAAAGCCAGTTGTCCACTCGCAAGAGGCGGCTTTTTTTCCAAGTTGTAAAGCTCAAGTACTTCGGATGCTGTCAAAGCCCGATTGAACATTCGTAGATCATCAAGGATTCCGTTGACAAAGGAAGTACCAGAGGTATTCGTACCAATAAAGACTGGTGCATCATTCGTGCCAGGAAGATTTGTTTGAGATATGGAAGCCTCTTCTACCCCATTGATATAAAGTTTCAGCTCCAGCCCATCAAAAGTGGTAGAAAACAAGTACCACTCTCCAATATTAATTGATGTTGAACCAGTAATCGAGACATTGGTTCCTGCATCATACTCATAGAACATACTCAAGTTCTGATCGGAGTTGACAGAAAATGCATAGTTTGAATTCGCTGGATCTCCGGCCTCCCCTTTGAAGAACATATTGTAAAACCCACCATCTGGGACGGCCTCATTCAAATACATCCATCCTGATAAGGTAAACAGTGTTAAATCAAGTGAATTGTCATCCGGAACGGTGATGAAATCATCAATGCCGTCAAATTGGAAAGCCGCATTGTCATTGCCAAGTCGATCTGGCACACTTGTCCCCCCCGTGCTCTGGCCATTATTACCGCTGCCTGATTCGTCTAGTTGGTTATCATTGAAAGGATAGTAGGCGACTAGCCCTTCCTGAAGGGGGAATTTTTCCAACTCATAGTTATCACTAATTTCCTGTGCAGAAAGTGCTCGATTGTACACTTTTATCTCATCAATCACCGAAGAAAAAAAACTCTCCTGAACCGTTGTAGAATTATCGTTGCCACCTGTATTTTGATCTGCCCCAATGATTGTCTCATCGAAACTTGACACGGTGTATCCAGTCTCACTTCCGGAAAAAATTCCATCGAGGTAAAGACTTGTAGTCCCGCCCGAGTAGGTAATTACTGCATAGTGCCAACCATCTTGGTAGCTAGCACTATTTATAGGAAAGGAAGAGCCAAAATTGAATGCACGGTTCTGCGCCGTAGCAATTTCTCCTGTAGCAAAGAGTCCTGTAAAGCTGGTAGACTGTGTATCGTTTATGGTTATGATGTATCCTTCGTCTCCATCTTCCACATGGTACCAAACGGAGATACTCCCATCTCCAGAATTTACATTGGTTTCTGAAAGAAGTGCCTGACTGACGGCGATGTAGTCATCGACTCCATCAAAACTATAGGCACCATTGGCATTTCCAAATCGATCGGGCACTAAGGTAGCACCATTCACCACCCCGTTATTTCCATTTCCCGATTGATCAGTAGCATCACCATTAAACGGATAAAAAGCTACCAGATCAACACAATTCTGTCCAGCATCATTTATTGTCCAGGTATATGTATCGTCTAACTCCTGACGAGCATTCACACCCTCGCAATATTCTATACCTGTTGCACCCAAGGTAAGACTGAAAGGGATCATTGTTTCATTGTCACTAAGTGTAGCCCAACCAGTAAGAAGCTTATCATAGTTATCAGAAGATAAGGCTGAATTACTTAAAAAGGCTGTTCCTAAATTGGATACCGAACTAATGTCCCAATCTCCTAGGTCTTGATCGAAGGTCTCAGCTCCAGTAAACATGTCCTCCATAGTTGTTGCGCTTGAAACATCCCAGTCGCTTAGGTCTTGATTGAAATCCAAAGCAAAATGAAAAAGAAATGCCATGTTTTGAACTGAAGAAACGTCCCACCCACCAATTGGAGAATTAAACAGTTCTGTTCCTTCAAACATGCTAGACATATTTGTCACTGCCGAAACATTCCATTGATCAATTAGTGGAGTCATTAAATTGGCCCGGAAAAAAGCGGAATTCATGTCTTGTATACCCGAAACGTCCCAATGATTGAGATCAGGTGAACTCATGGCATTGTTGTTGGCAAACATGGCCACAAGGCTAGTCACATTACTAAGATTGGGAGCATCCGTAGCATTAATCACGAGATCAGGTCCATTGAAGGAATTTTCCATGGAGGTCCATTGAACAGCTCCCCATTGCTCTATGCTTTTGATCCGATCAACATTTTGGCCTTCATTACCATCATTAAAGTAAATACGCGGAAATTTCCCAATGATTGAAATAGTAGCAAGTCCATCGAAGGGCACTCCGATATTGGCATCTCCAGTTTCTTTGGACACTGAAGTTCCCTCTAGGTCAATTGACATGCGGTAATCGTAGGTTTCTCCTGGGAAAGTCGGCAATGTAGTCGCATCATTATTGATCTGCCAAGTAAACACAAATGCCCCTTCCTGATGCAGTTCTTTGATTTCCGTTTCCGTGAGCACTCGCCCGAATACACTAACATCATCGATAGATCCGTTAAAAAAGGTATCTGTTCCTTCTGTCCATGATCCTACCTTTTGTGTATCAAACGAGAGGCTACCCAAGCCCGCAATACTTACAGGAAAAGTTGCATCAAATGGGGCTCCATTGATATACATCTTAATTTCATCTGTCGACCTATCTACTACGCCTGTCACCATGTACCACAGGTCTGTTGTTAAGTTACCTAGTGGCGCATCATCTGACTTAGCAAATGTGGAAGTGCCATCGGATACCTCAAACTTGAACCTCCCTTCCGAATTGAGTGCAACCTGATAATACCCTCCTGAAGTACCAGTTCTGGAATAAAACATCACACCACTGTTAACTACATTGACTTTTACCCAAAAATTCAGGGTAAAACTTGTCGCAGCATCAAATTGAAATTGATCAGAGGAAAGGTCAATATCATCGTCAATTCCATCAAAGCTGTAGGCCAAATTATCATTTCTAAAACGGTCAGTAGTCAATATTGCACCATTCACAGTGCCATTATTCCCATTTCCAGATTCGTCGTTGGCATTTCCATTGAACGGATAATAGGCAGCATAATCAGTGGGCTGTGCCAATGCACTCAAGGTGATGAATATTGAAAGTATTGCTAGTAATTTCTTCATTAAGTATCGTATTAGGCAGTAAATTAGATTAGTTTCCGCTTGGAGGTCCTGGCGGATCAGGTAAACCATCTCCATCCGTACCGCCACCTCCAGGGGTGCCCGGATCTCCTCCACTACCTCCAGCCAAGACAGCACCGCCTCCTGCTAATGCAGCGACTCCAACAAATATGAGTGGGCTGACTCCTTTCTTCAGCGTCACTGGATATCGCTCAGAAAGGTATTTATCATTGGATGGCGTAATTAGGATTGAGTAGCTGCCCTTCTCCAAACTCTTGGGCACTTGGCCGGTATACCTTGTCGTCGAAAGACCACTTGCCAACTTGCTTTTCAACTGAGTCCCTTGATAAAGGCTAATGTCATACGGCCCGCTATCATGATAGTCAACCCATGAAATGGTATTGGATTTTCCAATTTTTAGTCCTTTTTCCAACGGCATTAACTTAATCGGGAATGTGGAAGCCTGGGCAATCAACTTAAGCTGAAACTGACCCGAATATCCACCAAACTGCTCACTGCCTGAAAAAGAGACTTTTTTACTCACGCCTGGTCTCACATTCTCAGCTTTGAATCTAATGGGATTTCGAAAGTCGTCAATCGACGAGTAAAACAGAACGTCGTACAATTCGCGAGAGCTATGACTTTGATCGATGGTAAAGTCAACGTTGATCATTCCATCAGGTCTCACCTCATAGTTATTGATCTTTATTTGTTGACTGAAAGCCGAGAAGGCAAACAGACAAAAGATCAGGCTTGGTAGTTTCACAGTTTGATTGGTTAGTTTTCAATCCTTTAATATAGATAATATCAACTTGTCAACATATCAAATGATAAAAAAAGCCCACTTTCTGCAAAGTGGGCTTTTTCAAACCTGAGTGAACCTCAATTATGTCTAATTTAGGTATTTTTCAACGGGAACAAAAGGAAGGCTAAATGCCTCCGCAACTCCCTCATAAACAATCTCTCCATTGATTACATTCAACCCAAGCGCCAACTCTCGGTTTTCCTGGCAGGCACGTTTCCAACCTTTATCCGCAAGCTGTATGGCGTATGGGAGCGTTGCGTTTGTCAAAGCCAAAGTAGAAGTATAGGGTACAGCCCCAGGCATATTCGCTACGCAATAATGAACAACGTCATCTATGATAAAAGTCGGATCTTCATGGGTAGTGGGTTTGCATGTCTCAATACATCCCCCCTGATCAACTGCCACATCAACCAAAACCGTCCCAGGTCTCATTTCTTTAAGCATATCCCTCGTAATGAGGTGAGGGGCTTTTTTGCCAGGTATGAGCACTGCTCCTATAATTAGATCATGGGTGGCAATCAATTCACGAATATTGTACTCACTACTCATGAACGTATTGACATTTGCAGGCATTATATCGTCTAAGTACCTCAATCTTTGAAGGTTAAGGTCCAAAATAGTAACATCTGCGCCCATTCCAGCAGCCATCTTTGCGGCGTTTGTACCAACTACACCGCCACCTAATATCATCACCTTGGCAGGTCTTACCCCAGGAACACCCCCAAGCAGAATTCCCCGCCCCTTCAGTGGCTTTTCCAAATACTTAGCTCCTTCCTGGATAGACATCCGACCAGCTACCTCAGACATGGGCACAAGCAGCGGTAAAGACCTATCTGCCTTCTCAACGGTTTCGTAAGCCAGACATGTAGCGCCACTTTGCATCATTGCACGAGTCAATGGTTCATGGGAAGCAAAATGGAAGTAGGTAAAAATCAACTGATCCTTCTTGCAAAGTTTATACTCAGGTTCAATCGGTTCTTTTACCTTGATAATCATTTCAGCAATTTCATACGTCGCTTCAATTGTAGGTAAGATTTCAGCTCCAGCTGAAATATAAGCCTCGTCCGTAAATCCACTTCCCTCTCCAGCAGTGGCTTGTATGTAGACTTGGTGCCCTCTTTTCGTCAATTCGAGTGCACCTGAAGGGTCCACAGCCACTCGATTTTCGTTGTTTTTTATTTCTTTAGGAACGCCGATTATCATGGTTAAAATTGTTTAGGTAAAGCAAATATAGAATGAGCTAAAAGAGAAATCTTCAATATTTTTTAATGAATAATTAGGACCTAACAATTGCAGTAAATTAGTAAAATTATATATCGCATATTATCATAAATTCAGAATTTTATTCTTTTATATATTTGACATTTTTACTCAACCAAATAATCAAAAGGTCTGGAACTTTTATTTCTCTCCTCATTTGCCTACCTTTGATTACATCCCTTTGATTTTTTGAACACTTCAAAACCATGAGCGAGGCTAATAAAAAGACCACCATTTCCATCTCCAAAAAAGAAATTCTCGCTGACTACCAGCTTGCTATCGAAAGTAGGGAAGCCAGCCTTATTGGCAGAAAAGAAGTGTTTATGGGTAAGGCCAAATTTGGGATTTTTGGAGACGGTAAGGAGATCCCTCAAATTGCCATGGCGAAGGTTTTCAAGAATGGTGACTGGAGATCAGGATATTACCGAGACCAAACATTCATGATGGCCATTGGTCAATTGACGACTAAGCAGTTTTTTGCACAATTATACGCCCACACAAGCGTTGAGGCTGATCCTGCATCGGCGGGCAGGATGATGAATGGTCATTTTGCCACTCGTTTTCTAAATGATAAGGGCGAATGGCTAACACAAACCGACAAGAAAAACAGCAGCGCAGATATTTCGCCTACCGCAGGACAGATGCCCAGACTTCTTGGGCTGGGTTATGCCTCTAAACTGTACCGCAATAACAAGGAGCTGCATGAATTTGAAGATTATTCCATAAATGGCAATGAAGTTGCCTTTGGGACAATTGGAAATGCATCGACCTCTGAGGGTCATTTCTGGGAAACGATGAATGCAGCCGGTGTTTTACAAGTACCTATAATAATGTCCGTATGGGACGATAATTACGGCATTTCAGTACCTCAATCCTATCACACGATAAAAGAAAGTATTTCTGAGGCGTTACAAGGGTTTCAGAAAACAAGTAAGAAACCAGGTTTTGAGATCTTCACTGCCAGAGCATGGGATTATTTGGGCTTGATTGAAACGTATCAAAAGGCTGTTGAAATAGCAAGAAGGGAACATATTCCTTGTTTGATCCATGTCCAAGAGGTGACCCAACCACAAGGGCATTCCACCTCCGGGTCTCATGAACGGTATAAATCAAAAGAAAGGCTTGATTGGGAAAGAGCTCATGACTGCATACTTAAAATGAAAGAGTGGATACTTTCAGAAGGGTATGCCACCGTCGATGAAATTGAGGGGATTGAAAAAGTTGCTAAAGCAGACGCCAAAAGAGCCCGCGATACCTCTTGGAAAGAGTTTTCGGGTGAAATCAAGAATGACCTAAGCGAGGTTCTAGCATTAATAGATAAGGCCAGTCTAACATCTTCCGAAAATGAGACGATTTCCAATCTGACTAATACGATCAGAAAAGAACTGAACCCTGAAAAATCGCACATTATTCAGGTGGCTAAGAAGGCACTCAGAATTCTTAAAAACGACTCCTCTGAAGAGAAAGAGGCGCTAAAACAGTGGCTTTCCAATAAAGAAAGTGAATATGAGTTTCAATACAGTTCCAAGCTATACAGTGATTCTGCCAATTCAGCTTTGAGTATCAAGCCTGTTGAACCAATAATTGCGGAGAGCAGCAAGTTAGTAGATGGCCGTGAAGTACTAAATGCTTGTTTTGACCACCTTTTCGACTCTGATCCTAGAATCATTGCTTTTGGTGAAGACGTCGGTAAAATTGGAGATGTAAATCAGGGATTTGCGGGCCTACAGACGAAATATGGGGAACTCAGAATTACAGACACCGGAATTCGGGAAACATCCATCATCGGTCAAGGGATTGGTGCCGCGCTTAGAGGATTGAGGCCTCTTGCCGAAATACAGTATCTAGACTATTTACTTTACGCATTGCAAACATTGTCAGATGACTTAGCCACCTTAAGATATCGGACTTTTGGCGGTCAAATTGCCCCACTTATCGTGAGGACAAGAGGTCATCGATTGGAAGGAATTTGGCATTCCGGATCTCCGATGGGAATGATTTTGAATTCCTTAAAGGGCATGTATGTCCTGACACCCAGGAATATGACACAAGCTGCTGGGTTTTACAATACCCTATTCAAATCAGACGATCCAGCCCTGGTAATTGAATCTTTAAACGGCTATCGCCTCAAAGAGAGAATTCCTGAAAACCTTGCAGATTTCACATTGGCACTCGGAGAACCAGAGATTTTAGCGGAAGGAAGTGACATCACATTGGTGACTTACGGTTCGACTTGCAGAATAGCTCTTGAAGCAGCAAATCAACTTCTCAAGGAAGGGATAAGCACTGAGGTAATAGATGCGCAAACACTCATTCCATTTGATTTGACCAATACAATCTCCTCCTCTTTAAAGAAAACCAATCGTCTTGTTATAGTTGATGAAGATGTTCAAGGAGGAGCTTCTGCATTTATGTTGCAGCAAATTCTCGAGCGCGACAATGGATACTATCACCTCGACTCAAAACCAAGAACTCTAACGGGGAAGGACCATAGACCAGCCTACGGAAGTGATGGCGACTACTTTTCAAAACCTAGTGTTGAAGATGTATTCGATACTGTTTATGAACTCATGAATGAAGTGAATCCTTCGGACTTTCCAAGGATATATTGATCACCGGGTAATCTCGCTAAGTCTAAAAATTGGAGTCACAACCTCGTTACTTCGATTAAAAGCCCGATCATACACATAGAACCTTATCCTGAATTCATTGTCTCCAATTCCTAACGCTAATAGTTGCGAGTTAATATTGTAAGTTATGGTCCCGCTGCGCGCATCCTGATCAAAAAACGGGATTCTACCACTCAGATTTCCTACGCTACAGTCTGTCTGGTTAAACTCTTCACGAAAATCGATGACTTCTGGAACTCCATTCACGATCCTCTCAAACTGAATAATCAAGTTGTGAAAGGTTTCTCTGAACTGAGCCGGCACTTCGGAATTGATTTCCTGAACAAACACTTCCTCATACTCTGTAAAGGTCGTATCATCAAAGCTATACAGGGCAATATCCAACGTATCAAAACGGGCTGGCGTTGTTCCAAAACGTTGATTTATAATATTGGGGCATTCGAATATGATGTCATCCACATCATTCGTAAAAACCTCTGCTTCATTACTTAAGAAGGCAGGAACAGTGTTTATCTCATCCGGACAAGTGGGATCAGGACTGTTGTCACTGCAAAAAACAATTACATTTCCCTGGCTAAACCGAGGAACTATGTTTTCGAAGGAAATAGCAGCAAGATAGATTGGGGGGACAGCATCCTGAATATTGGCTTCCGTGAGAATTTTTGGCTCAGAATCAACGTAAACGTCGTAGGAAATGACAAAATCATTTACAGATGTAAAAATATTTGCATCTCCATCCTCAAAATAGAATTGCAATGCTAACGTATCGAAAGTGGGTGAATCTCTGAATTCTAATGATCTAAACTCAATATATGGTACATTAGAGAATTGTTCTTCTTCATAGCAAGACAATAGCAACAACAGGCAACCGACACGTAATATCTTAGTGATTCTATTCATATCTATTATAACAAAATTAGGGCAGAAAACCCTAGTAGACCACACAAAATGAGTTTCATTGAAGACTTTAAGAGTAGGCTATTCAAGATAAACAAAGAAACCTTCGAAGAAAGTTCTCTAGCATTGTTTGATTTCCAATATCGCAACAATGCGGTTTACAGATCCTACTGCGATTCGCTCAGGCGTTCGCCTGCTACGGTTTCGGAAAGCAGTTCAATTCCCTGCCTACCTATTCAATTCTTTAAAGAGCAAATCATCTCGTCTTCTCAAAGGAAAGTTCAGGCAATATTTAAAAGTAGTGGAACTACCTCAGTTAATAGGAGCCAGCACCATATCACAGACCTCGACTTTTACCATAGCATTTGCAAAAAGACCTTCGAAGACAGGTTAGTCGAACTTCAAAAAATAAAACTGATCGCCCTCCTTCCCTCCTATCAAGAAGTCGGGGACTCATCATTAATCAATATGATCGATAGTTTTATGAAATATACCGATCCCAAGTCAGGATATTTTCCGCATGGAGAGATTGGTGATATTCTGAAAGAAGAAGGCCCCAAAATTCTTTTCGGTGTTTCTTATGCATTGTTGGACGCATCCGATGTTCAAACTTCGAATCTCACCGTCATAGAAACAGGCGGGATGAAAGGTAGAAAGAAAGAAATTACCAGAAATGAACTTCATTCAGTACTAAAACAGAAGTTTCAGGTCAATGAAATCTGGTCGGAGTATGGAATGACAGAATTAATGTCGCAAGCTTACGGGAAAAATGGCATTTTTAAATTTCCTGAATGGGTTCGTGTGTACGTACGGGAAATTAATGACCCATTTAGCTATCGAAAAGACAATCAAACCGGAGGCATTAATATTATTGACTTAGCAAATATTGACTCGTGTGCCTTTATAGAAACAAAAGATATTGGAATAATGCAAAAAAGTGATGAATTTGAAATCTTAGGAAGGTACGATAACAGCGATATTAGGGGTTGCAACCTTTTGATTTAAGGCCTAAATCAGGGTGTTTGACGAAAGAATGAAATAAAATGACTGTTTGAATGTTTATATGTACAGAAAATCTATATTTTTGAAATAGTTACAAAAGGATCTTAAAAAGACCACGATGAAATCAAAACTTGTCATACTTGCTGTAGTAATATTATTCTTAAGTGCTTGTACTCAAAGAACGTGTCCAACCTATGCAAAGGAGGACGTTCAAGAGGATAATACAGAGAAAACCATAGAGGCTTAGTTATCTACGTACTTTAGTACATCATTTTTAGTTATTTCCTCACCCGACATAATAACTAGCCTTTCGACCACGTTACGCAATTCACGGATATTTCCTGTCCACTCATAGCTCTCAAGCTGGGTTAAAGCTTCTTCTTTAATGTTTTTAGGGGCAGAACCATAGTCGTTAGCAACCTGTTCTAAAAAGTGTTGTGTCAGTAGATTTATATCTTCCTTTCTTTCGCGTAAGGCGGGAACAGATATTACCACCACGCTCAATCTGTGATACAGGTCTTCTCTAAAATTTCCTTTTTCAATTTCTTCCCTGAGGTTTTTATTGGTAGCAGCCAAGACGCGAACATCCACGTTGATTGCTTTATCCCCACCAACTCGTGTAATCTTCTTATCCTGTAATGCTCGTAAGACTTTAGCTTGAGCAGAGAGACTCATATCTCCGATTTCGTCCAGAAATAACGTCCCCCCGTTTGCCTGTTCGAATTTCCCTATTCTTTGCTTATGAGCCGAAGTAAATGAACCCTTCTCATGTCCAAAGAGCTCACTCTCGATTAACTCCGATGGGATTGCAGCACAATTCACTTCCACCAAGGAACCTTTCGACCTGTCACTCTTCTCATGGAGCCATCTGGCAACCAGCTCCTTCCCAGTCCCGTTTTCTCCATTAATTAAGACTCTGGCTTCCGTTGGTGCGACTTTCTCTATTGTTTCCTTAACTTCTGAAATAGCATTCGATTCGCCTATGATTTCATACCCTTTACTCACCTTCTTCCTCAACACCTTGGTCTCGGAGGAAAGCTTCCCATTCTCTATGCCATTTCTAACTGTCACCAGAATTCTATTCAGATCCGGTGGTTTTTGAATAAAATCATAGGCCCCTTTCTTTGTTGCTTCTACTGCAGTATCAATGGTACCATGTGCTGAAATCATAACAAATGGAGTATCCATCCCTTCTTCAGAAGCTTTGCTTAGTAATTCAAGACCGTCCATTTTTGGCATCTTGATATCACATAGCACAAGATCAACTTTTTCGTTGCTCAGTTTATCCCACCCGTCTTCACCATCCTGAGCTGTAATTACTTCATATTTTTCTTCCTCAAGAATATCACTAAGCGCATCTCTAATGCTTTTCTCATCGTCAACTATTAGTATTTTCGCCATTTTTATTTTTTAAACACATGCTCAACAAAAAGCAAGCCAATAAGCCGGGTTCTGTTCTATCTCATCATTTATCTGGTTCCTTTACTCGGAATCTAACGACCTACCCAACCCCACTCGAGCGAGCTACTCTTTAATGCGAGGCCTATTTGGTCTTTCAGCACGTAAGGTTTGCCATGCCTCCTTGATCACTCGTGGAGCGGTAAGCTCTTACCTTACCTTTTCACCTTTTCCCAAATGACTTGCATATGGGTAGTCTAATTTCTGTGGCACTTTCTCTATCCAGTAAACCTGAACGCTTCTTATTCAGAAGTACGCTGCTCTATGCTGCCCGGACTTTCCTCTTCGAAGCAAATTTCGAAGCGATGAGTCGACTTGCAATGCAAAAATATTAATGAATATCTTTTCCGGTAATACGGAACTCCCAATTATCTGCATGTAGAGCGATTTCAGAAAACATCTCCTTGATTGAATCTTCAGTAACAGAATCCAAGAATGCTATCGCTTCTACTTTTAAAAAGTCATCCTCTACGATGAATTTTGAATACGGGTAATCCGCACTTTCAATCAAAAGCTCTTCAAAAGGAATATTATTTGATAATGAACAAACTTTAGTTTTTAACTGGATCATTTCCCTATTATACTGTTCGTTTTGAGTAATGTGACCCGTAACAGTCTGAAATCTGCCATCTTCGAGAGGAACGATGATTACTGATCTACTGCCATCATAATCCCTATATTGACCCCCGATCTCTGAGGCATATTTTTCTGAAAAAGCTTTAAAGTCCATAAGGTGGATTGTTAAGGTTACCTAAAAGGAAAGTTAATTAAAATAGGCGAGCTATTGTATCGATACCTATTCCAGACTAGAACTTTTTCGCTCGTCCTTCAACTCTTCTTCTCTTCTGAGTATAGCCTCCTTTCTACTGGATATCAAGAGCTCTTTGAGGTCATTGAAAGAGTGCACAAATCTCAGACTTATCCCAGTCTCCTGACTAAAATTGCCTCCATTCGGGTTTACAAGTTGATTATTTGAATTCTGAAAAACTTTTGCCCGTAGCCGGCCATCGCTGGTAAGACTGTACTCTACCGACCAATCTCCAATAATACTATTGAGTGCCGTCTGGTTCTCCTGTTGTGTATTCCCTCCGAAGCCCCCTTGTCTTGTGACTCTTAACCTTCCATCCAACAAGGTATAGGCAAACCTTAGTTGAAAGGTATTGAAGGCTTGTTCGTCGAGTGACGCTAGATCGACTTCAATCTCTAAGTTTTCATCGATTTGACTGACCAGATAGCTCACTTGATTTGAAAGTATTTCACTAACACTCCCGCTGATTCCTCCACCTGACCCCAAAGAGAAACTCTCAAATGGTGAGAATCTTCTTAAAAACAAAAGACTGATGAACTGTCTCCTCAATTCTTGCTCATCATTCTGAATTCGACTTAAACTTCTAATGATTTCATTACTGACATCACTTTCATTTTGTAGCCTTATATCAAAATCAATTTGAGGAGAGAGCATACTCCCATTCATGTTCAATACTGCAAGAACAGGAAGTTTATTGGTCAAGGCTGACTCGTCTCTTTGATTGGCGTCAAGCAATTCTTCAAATGAAGCTCTTTGCAAATAAGTTGCTTCAAGATCTAATGTAGCATCATACGGATCTCCATACCAAATGACACGACTGCCAGGAATGACTTCGAATTCCTTATTAATAAGGTTAGACAAGGTGAAATTGTAAGCTCCATCCGAAATTTCCAAAGGTCCAAACATACTGAACTCACCATCCGTGTTTAGAAGAAGTTTCAAATTTCCCTGCCCTCGACCCCTGATTATATCTCCTTTCTTGATATCAAAAATCAATTCACAATAAGCGTCAGAGGTCACTGCAATATCAAACTCCATTGTTAGGCCTTTGAGGCCTGATCCTGTTTCCTTGATTTGATAATCCAGGGAATCTGAAAAATTCAAAAATTGAATAAAATCTTCCTGAGATGAATTTGTCGATTCAGAAACCGGAATAAAAAGCCGAGTGTTTGGATCAGTTCTAACATTTGCCTTGATGAATAAGTCATCGATTGGCCCCGAGATATCGATTCTTCCAGATCCATAAGCAGACCCATAATACAGCGTATTATCCAGGGAAGTCGTATTCAGGAACTCAAAGTTATCAGCCCTTAAAGAAAGGTCTGTAACAAAATTTTTGAACGAACTATGATTTATTGAGCCTGCCAAAACTGCTGAAGCTCCTTTTCTATCTAATACGTTGAGTTCGGGCAAAATAATCCTATCAGAATCAAATTCAACCTGGCCTGAAAAGGCGTACTCCGTGTTTAGGTAATTTACTATTCCATGTCCATCCTCAACTCGAAAGCTCCCGCTTAACTCAGGATGATTAAGGCCTCCGGTTAGTTTAACCAATCCAGACGCCGTTCCTTCCAATTCAGAGATACTTTCTTCGATAAAGGGTCTCGCAAAAATCAGATTTGCCTTATCGAACAATATATCAAACTTCAATTGATCATTGGTTTCTGTCAAGAAGTAGTTTCCGTTTACTTCTATTGACCTGAAGTCATTGTTAACAACCTCCATTTTCGAATAGACAGAGGAATTTGAAAGATCCCAACTAGATGCCCCATTTACATCTCCAATCTCAATTTGATCATATACCAGATTCTTCAAAAAGAACTCTCCTTCAAACCCATAGAACTGGTCGGAATTTTCCCTAAACATTTCAAAATTTCCATTCAAGAAACCTTCAACTTCCCTATCAGAAAATAGGTTTACCTTATCCATGTTCAATTCCTCAACTATTATACTCAGGAAGGTTGAATCATAGGAAGATACATGCCCAAACAACCTAATTGATTCGCTCTGATCATAGATTTCAAGATTGTGAATGGAAACTTCGTCTTCATAAAACACCATTCTATTTGATGGATTAAAGATCCATTCATCGTCAAGAAGGACAATATCTGATGGCAAAAACTTAAACACCAATGAATCCATAGACAAGGCCAACTGACTCTCGATGCGGATCTTCGACGCTGAGCTTGGCTGTTCTATTTGGGTACTAAAATTGATATTGTTTTCAAACCATATGCCCTCAATAAGCAGTTTGCGAGTAGCAGGAATCCCATTTATTTTCTGATCTTCAGAAATAAAAATGAAGTTTGTGAGGATACGCTCTAAATTCATATCACTGGATCCATTCACCTCAATACTCGGTTGAGAGAAACTATTTCCTGCAATTGAGATTGTATCCGATTCAAAGTAAGCTGAAAAATTAGATGAGGTATTGTTTCGATAGTAGAATTCCAAATTGGCACCCTCAGCGATAGAAATGGGAATTTTAAGTGAATCAAAATACGGAGTAACATCAAAAAAATCTATCTCGCCATACAATTCGCTATTGGACTGCTCCATATCAGAAACAAGAGAATCCGCAACTGTAGAGTCTCTCAGATGCAGTTGGCTTGCATAACCATTGATAATTACCGGTATATCCCTTACCATGTCGGAAACCAAGTACTTTCCTGTAATTTCAGCCTTAACCCCAGGCAAAACCAACTCAATTCGCCTTGAGCTATCTTTTAAAAATCTGGAAGAAAGAGTAATTGACTCGAGGGGGACCAGCTTCGAATCAAAATTTAAGAGTCCAGAATCGACTCTTAGTACACCTTCCAGGCTGTCGTAGTCAAAATTATTGAGCGTAAGGTCAATTTGACCAGAGGTAGATACTGCATAATTTGTGAGTTTCAAAGAATCGGCATGAAATATCTCAACATCGATATCGACATCTGCCAATTCAGTTTCATTTCGCATGTCTAACTCGACATCTCCGTCCAACTTACAGTTAGGGTCGTCAACCTTAATCTGACTATCAAAGAAATTATTTTGAAAATGCCCATTGAGGTAGATTGAATCGTACAAGTACTCGTACAGCCTACTATCGGTAATGGTCGTCTGTAAGTTAAAATCTGCGTTCTCTCGAGTAACCCCCATTCCGTCGATGGAAGCAATTAGGTTAACTTGCCGAACCAAATCATTGCTCAGAACAGCCCCCACATCGAAGTTGATAAGTTCCAGATTTCCACTATATGAAATGGCATCTTTATTTTCTGGAATTTTTAGATTAATGTCAGAATGTACAGACCCTTTGTCTGTATAGAAGTCACCCTTCGCCACAAAATCATTCAGGAATCCTGCAAAACTACCTGTAAAATCAATTTTCCCGACTCTTTCAATGTTTTCTGATAGGGCTCCAAGGTAGGAGTCTAAATCGGAGGCAATTAAATGAGATTTTGTAATATCAGCCAAAATGAATGTCTTTCGCAAGTCCGGCAATCCGAAGCAACTTACTCCTCCCTCTAGAAATGTTGAATCACCAATTCCAAGTTTCGCTTTTTCAATATTAAAATCTCCTACACTTCCCCAAATACTTCCATCAAGAGTGATGTCTGATTTTATGTCACTAAGACCGGTCAGCAACCTTAGGTCTTGATGAGAAAGTCTGGAATCCGAAAAATGAAGTATGAACGAAACACTGTCAATAAATGTCGAAAAATCCTCAAGCCCGGAATAAAAGAATTCCAGACTGTCCGAAAGGTAACTGGTTGGAGTCTTAAATTTGAGATCATCCAAGCTAAGGGATTGACTGGAAAGTTCAAATTGTCCTTCTAGCTGATCTACCATGAAGCCAGAATGAACTTCGCTACCAGAGAATTGACTTAAAACACCCTGCAGTGTATCTCCGTTTATCGCAAAGTCTTCCAGTGAAATCAAAGGAACCTCCAACGACAAATGGTTAAAATCAACTTGATTATAGTTTCTGGCTTGTGATTTGTCGGCCATTTTGAACCGAAGGTTACTGAGACCCAGGCTTTTCACACTTATTGGCTTGGATTTGTCACTGTTACTTGGGGTTGAAAATATTGATTCTGTGAATTTGGAAAGGTTCATTTTTGAAGTTGAATCATATCGAACCAGACTTATTAGCAATTCATCGGAAGAAATTTCTTCAATTGATAAATAGTCTTGCTGAATCAAGTCAAGAATTTCATAATTAATTGCGAGATTTTTAGCAAATAGCATGCTATCCTTTTCCGTATCCTTCACCAGGAAATTCTTGAAGGATACTCTATCTAACCAAGTTATCTTTACACTTTCAATTGAAATCTCGTGGTCAGTTTTTTCTGCAATAAGATTCAATACCTTTCTTGCTAAAAAAGTCTGCGTCCAACTCAACTGAAGAAGGAATAGAACAAATAGAAGTAACAGAGCGCAATAAAACAGAATCCCTGAAAAAAGCCTTCTTACAAACTTCCTATTTTTTGATATCGTTAATTTGTCTTTCAAAAGAAACTATGGCAATTATTCTGGGAATAGAGTCTTCTTGCGATGAAACCTCTGCCTCTGTCTGTATTAACGGCAAAGTAATCAATAATGAGATTGCAGGACAAGATGTTCATGCTCAGTATGGAGGCGTCGTACCGGAACTAGCCTCGAGAGAGCACCATAAAAATATTGTGCCAATTATTGATCTTGTCCTTAAAAATGCTCAAATCGCTCTTAATCAACTAGATGCAATAGCATACACGAGGGGACCCGGTCTATTAGGTGCATTGCTAGTCGGCTCAAGCTTTGCTAAAGCAATGGCTGCCAGCCTGTCGATCCCTACCATCCCTATTCATCACATGAAAGCTCATGTTTTGGCGCACTTTATAGAGGATCCAAAACCCGAATTCCCATTCTTATGCCTTACCGTAAGCGGTGGCCACACCCAAATCCTTAAAGTCGATAGCCCCTATGAAATGCAGATCCTTGGGCAAACAATTGACGATGCGGTTGGAGAGGCTTTCGATAAGGCGGCGAAACTTCTTGGCCTTCCATATCCAGGTGGCCCTCTTATCGATAAATTAGCCCTGGATGGGGATCCGAATTCCTTCCAATTTTCCGAGCCGGTGGTAGGTAATCTGGATTATTCATTTAGTGGTGTAAAAACATCTATTCTATATTTTCTTCAAAAGGAAATAAGAAGAAATAGAAACTTTATTTCAGAAAACATCAATAATCTAGCGGCCAGCATCCAAGACACTTTAGTTCGCATGTTGCTAGCTAAACTTGAGAAAGCAGCTTCTCAATTCGGGATCAATCAAATTGCGATCGCCGGTGGCGTTTCTGCAAATTCGCACCTAAGAAATGAGCTCACAAAATTGGCAGCTGTAAATGATTGGAACACTTACATTCCTGACTTTCAATATTGCACTGACAATGCCGGCATGATTTCGCTTTCAGGACACCTAATGTTCGAAGCAGAACTTTTCGGCTCTTTGGAAGATAGCCCTCTATCCAGAATGCCATTTTGAAAGATGTAAACTAAATTTAAGTGCAATGAAAAAAGCTTCAAGATTTTCTAACAGCGTCCGCATTAGTAATAAAAAAGCTAGTTTTCAATTTGAATTTGTCGAAAAATTTGAAGCTGGAATTATTTTGAAAGGAACTGAGATCAAGTCGATACGGGAGAACATGGCCAGTATTCAGGAGTCCTATTGCTTCATTGAAAAGGGCGAAGCTTTTATCAAAGGAATGAACATTTCACCTTATTCCAATGCAAGTTTTGAGAACCATGAGATTGTTCGAACCAGAAAATTACTACTGAAGAAAAGAGAAATTGACAAGATAAAAAGTAAAATAGAAGAGAAAGGTTTGACCGTAGTTCCATTGAGACTTTACATGAATCAACGAGGATTCGCCAAGGTTGAAATAGCGCTGGCAAAAGGGAAGAAAATATACGATAAGAGGGAAGACATCAAAAAGAAAGACCAAAAAAGAGAACTTGAGAGAACCATGATATAAAAATGGTATTAGTAGTAAACCAAGACTTTTCTCCAATCAGCGTATGTTCAGTTCAAAGGGCCTTTCTTCTCCTCTTCTTAGAAAAAGCAGATCTGCTCGAAGAGCTTGAGGGGCAAAGTTTAAGAACCGTTTCGTCAAGCTTCCCATTCCCTTCGGTTGTGAAAATTAAGAGGTATGTTAATATTCCCTACAGAGGGGTTGTAATGAGTCGGCAAAATATCTTTAAAAGGGATTGCGGAAAATGCCAATACTGTGGCACAACGAAGGAGCTTACATTAGACCATGTAGTACCTAGATCAAAAGGAGGAAAATCTGTATGGACTAATCTTGTGACAGCATGCAAAAAATGCAACTCACTAAAGGGAGACCATTCACTTGAGAAAATTGGGATGAGACTTGAAAATAAGCCAATAAAACCCTCATACGCTACGTTTCTACGCATGAATAAAAAGTATCAGAAAGAATGGGCTCCTTACTTAACATCTAAAAAAGTGATCAAATAATGAAAAAGGTATTATTGCTGATTCCAATAGGACTACTACTCTACTTCTTCGTGCTTGATTCAGAAGAGTCTCCAATTGAGGTAGAAAAGCACTTACTTATTGAACAGTTTGAGCTAGAAAAAAATGCCCTTGATGCAAAAATCGATCAGTTAAGGACCGACTCGAAGCAACTCGCAAGTGATGTTAAGGAGCAGTATGAGCTATCTATCAAAAAACTTCAACAAGAGAAAGCGAATATGGAAGAGGAAGTAGAGAGACTTAAATCTGCTTCAGAGAAAGAACTAAAAAAAGCCATTAAGCAGTCCAAGAAGGAATACCAAAAATGGCTGAATGAAAAGAAAAAGGCCTTAAAAAAATAAAGCCTTTGCTTTTAATGCAAAGGCCTTATCACTGAAATAAATCAAATTTAGTTTTTGTCGATCCCCTTCAGAGATTTGTACAATAACTTTCTTGCGTTTGATTTTCTTAACGTTTGCTCTACATCAGACACGATTCCCATCTTTACTTCAGAGTCGATATTCATTGCCATGGTAATTCTGTCTCTTTCAGCCTCAGAAAGCTTATCTTTTTCCTGATTCACAAAAAGCGTCAATTCGTCTGGCTCGATAAAAACATCATTCGTTTGGATTCGTGGCTCTTCACCATAAGTCCCGATGTTTTTTGGCTCACCAATGTATAGATGACTAACGAGCGACTTCTTCTGGATCTTGCTCAACTGAGAAGCCTGCGGAAGTATTTGCTTTACGAGTATTTCCTGCTCTCTCATCACAGTGGTAACCATAAAAAAGAAAAGAAGCATGAAAATGATATCCGGCAAAGCTGCTGTAGGAATATCCTGAGATGCTTTAGAATTTTTCTTAAACTTAGACATACTTCAAATTATTTATCTGGTTCAGCAATAGAAATAGCTTTAGGAATACCTAGCCGAGCCTGCTTATAAATCTTCTCTTCCAACTCTTCACTTTGGTCAAGTTGTAAGAATTGCTCGGCTGTAAGCCCTACTCTTTCAGCGTATATTTCGTTGTAGGCAGCATGGAGGTTGTCCAATACTTCAATGTATACCTCGTAGCTCGTACCTCTATTCGCCTTAAAAGAAACAATAGCATCACCTGGACTATCCGAAGATTCAGGGTTTTGCTTTGCTTGTGCTTTCATCGACGCAGGCAAACTGTTGTACAGATCAATTGCCTCTGTATCCGTGATCTTCCCAAAATTCAGAATATGCTCTTTAACCATGTCCTTCAAGTCTGAAATAGGCCTTGTGAATGGCTCATTTTCAACCAGAAGTTGATCGTTAGAGTTAGCAAGAATCTTAAAAATATTACGTTCTTGAAGCTTAATCTCAATCTCTTCCTCTGGAGGTGGAGGAAGTTGCATTAATATCCCTTTGTCATTCGCAATGGTGGTAGTCACCAAAAAGAAAATAAGTAAAAGGAAGGCAATATCGGCCATAGAGCCTGAACTCACCTCCGGAGTGCCTCTATCTTTATTCCTTGCCATTATGAGAACGCTTTTTTAATCTCAGTATAAACAATGCCTAAAATTGCTAGTGCCGCTAGTATGTAGAACGTGGTTAGGCTTGCTCCAACTAGTTTTACTGTCGTTGCAGATTCATCACCCATTGCTTCTCCTGCGGATAAGAAATAAGATATGATGAAAACTACCACCAATCCTCCAATGCCTAAGCCCATCTTTTTTAATGACTGTGGGTCACCAAAAGCCTTGGCTAGCGGCATTAGTACTGCGGCCAAAATACATACACCAATCAAGATGTATGATAAGAATAATCCTATATTAACAAATGCTTCCATAGGGCGAATTATTTAGATAGGTTGTGCTTCACAAGCAAGTCTACCAATGAAATTGAAGCATCTTCCATACTGTTTACAATAGAATCAACTTTAGAAACAAGGTAGTTGTAGAATAGTTGAAGAATCACAGCAACAATAAGACCTCCTACTGTGGTTAATAGTGCTACTTTGATACCACTAGCCACAAGTGCAGGAGAAACATCACCGGCTTCAGCAATCGCATCGAAGGCTTCAATCATACCAATTACAGTTCCCATAAACCCTAACATCGGAGCTAGTGAGATGAAAAGTGAAATCCAAATCATTCCTCTCTCTAGTTTACCCATCTCAACAGATCCGTACGAAATAATTGATTTTTCAACCATTTCAATCCCCTCTGACATTCTCATAAGTCCCTGAACAAAAATAGAAGCTACAGGACCTCTAGTGTTCCGGCAAACTTCTTTTGCAGCGTCTGCTCCACCAGAACTTAAGGCATCTTCTACATCAGCTAATAACTTCTTAGTATTGGTTGATGCCCTATTGAGGTGAATAATTCTTGCAATTGCAATAGCAAGACCCAAAATCAAACAGGCAAGTACAATACCCATAAAAGTAGGACCACCATCAATGAATTGCTCTTTCACAATTTGGTGGAATCCTTTTGAAGGTGCTTCGGTTTCTTCGACTACAATAGCTTCTGTCGCTGCAACAGGTTCTTCTTCCATAACTTCTGTCGCTGCAGAATCAACAGCAGTTGAGTCCATGGCAGTCGAGTCCGCATCGTCAACAAACGCATCTTGT
>CAZQDI010000012.1:30015-42380 GCA_964591785.1 uncultured Roseivirgaceae bacterium | reverse complement strand
TAATCTGTATTTTTTTGTCAATTGATAATATTTGACCCCTTCATGATCCCTTAATTTACGATTTCTTCATTTGATTAGTGTTTGGCATTTCTTCAATGCTACACAGATGTTGTCGCAAAAGCTCTAAAAAGAAACATAACCAAAAATAAAATCATGAAGAGTCTTAGCTTGAGTGACGATGCTCTGGATATTTTCATCTCTTAATTTCAATACGTTGCAATTAAATGGATGAGAAAAATCACCAAAAAGTTGCACATTCCAATTTATTGAATATAATTACTATTTGTAACGCTCGACTCTCATCGGCTGCAAATGCCGCTAAAATCACAGAATCTGCATTTTGCCAGATCTTCTGTTTGAGAAAATGGTACTTCCGTACTAAAAATCTCTGCCAACAAATCTTTCAGTCGATCTTCAAATGTATCCAGGTATGACCTAACATCATTAACTGGCTCTCCATCCAGTTTTAAGCGATAATCAAAGTCACGTTGAAATAATTGCCGGAGGTTGATCAAGCCTGGAGTGATCAGCAAGTCGCGACCATATTTTGAAGCATACAACCAAGCGTAGAAAAAAGTCTGGAATCCTGCCTTTCTGCCAAACTTATTCGTCGCCCTAGCCTCTCCCTCAAATATGCTTTGAAAGTGACCTATTTCAGTCTTGTCTTTACCGGTTTTATAATCCAATATTCTCACTACTCCATCCTTGACGTCAACACGATCAATATCAGCTCCTAGTTTGATATTAAATGAACGTTGGTTTGCTTCAACTGAAACGAACCTTTCGTATTTATCTTCGTCTTCAAGGCTGAGAATTTGGAAAGGAACGTAACTCTTATCCATCTCCAAGACCTTGCTTACGATCTTCCGTATCAGATCAATCATCACCGTATTTCTATCCTTAAATTGAAACCGCTTCTTATCCTTGATGCCAAACTCTGCTCTGAAGGACTTCTCAATTGCTCCATCAATTGAGTTTTCCAGTCGAAAAAAATCATTAGCATCGATAATCCTAGAACCTTTTTCCTTAATTGTATCTATATATAGGTACTCTAATGACTTGTGCAAAACATTCCCAAAATGTCTTGCGTCAAGCTCATCTTCCAACTCATCTGCAGAAAAAAGTCTTAAGACGTAACGAAAATAAAATTTCAATTTGCAATCGATGTATGTATTCAGTGCGGATGCCGAAAGTCTTCTTTGATCCTTGTTTGGAACTTGATCGGTATAAACCAAAAGATTCTTTAGCAACTCCTTCGATGCTTCAATACGTATTTCTCTCACCTCTTCCAACCTAATAGAATTGCTAAGTTGCTTTTTCTTGACTGGAAGTTCACTTTCAAGTTGAAACTGCGTGATGAACCTACTCAACTCTCCACTAAGCCCAAAATCTGAATAGTAGTTGTAATAGAATACAAGATCTTCTGAATGATGTAGCAATCGATAGAAAAGGTAAGCATAAATAGAATCCTGGACTTCCTGAGTTGATAAACCAAATGCTCTTCGAACACCAAAGGGCAAAAACGAACCCAACTTATTTGAGGAAGGAAAAACCCCTTCATTCATGTTGAGCATCAGGACGTGTTTGTAATCAAGATTCCGTGTTTCAAGGACTCCCATAATTTGTAGACCTTCCACGGGCTCTCCTGTAAAAGGCATTTTAATAGATTGGGAAACTTTCTGAAATAAGTTTTTGAATGTTTTGAAATCCAAATCGATATTCTTCGCATCCAAAATCTCTTTCAACTTCGATAAGACTTGGCTGAATTGGTAGATATATTCTCGCTCCAATCCAAACCTTTCCACCACTACCTTGCTCAATGCACCTACAACGTTCTCTAGATATTGAACCATTGCCTTCCCGTCCTCTACACGTAAGAAGATCAACTCCAATATGGTGGATCGATAATTCTCAAAATCTTCCTGATAAATTCGAATTTGATTTTTCCTATTAATTTCATAATTCAATTTTTCATACGATTCTTTGTCCGTATTCACTAAGAAAGGGTGATTTACTATATCGAGCACTTGCTTATAGTAGTAGGAAACCCCATTAACCGCAGAAAAATCAATATTTTCTTGTAATTCGATTAAGGCTTCTAGCAACCCGTAGAGTGGAGTGTTTACCAACGGATATCCCATGCTAATATTCAATCTAGAGATATTTGTTGGCATTGCATTTAGTACGGGAAATAGCATGTGGTCTTGGGGAAGAACAATTACTATGTCCTCTGGATTGACATTCTCATTAATGAGATCTTCTATCCTGCCACCCACTAATTTCGCCTGCCCCATTTCCAAAGAAACTCCTATCACCTCAACATTCTTTTCTTTCTCAATTCTAGTTGGAATTTCGGAAGGAAATGTCTTTCCAAAAATCGAGTCATCCTGATACTTTCTGAAGAACGTTCCGGCTTCCTGAGTTTGGTCACTTATGTAATATCCATCAATATCCCATAGTATTTCAGAGTTGTATTCAAGGATCAAGTGTTTAATCAACAATTCTTCAAGAGGGGTAAGGGCATTAAACCCAGCCAAGACGACCTTTTTGTTTTCAACGATCGCAACCTGATCCAGATCTTCTGCTAGTGATCTGTAGATATGCGCAGTATATCCAATATTGTTCTTAACAAGGTTCCTTTTAAACAATTGGTAGACAGGTAATAATATCCTCCAAGTCTCCAGAAATTTCTCTTGAGTCTTAGTCGATGAAGGAAGAAACTGACTCCAAAACCTTTTAATCACCTGTTCCTGTTCTTCGCTAAGGAAGTAGAAATTTTCAGCAAGCTCTCTCTCATCTTTGACTAAAGTGAAAATCTGCTTAGGGTCTGACATATAATGATCTACTTCTTCAAAATCTTTCAACATCATCTCTCCCCAATGGAAGAATGTATCAAATCCGGTAAGTTCATTTTGATGAATACTAAACGATTCGTAAAGTTCAAAAACCAATGTGAGCGGATCGGCTTTTTTAATATCTGAAAATGAAAGGAGAAAGTCTTCCAAACTCGTGGTTTGTGGAGACCATACAGGAGCATCTAGCTTCTTTGCCAGTTCTTTTTTGAGGAAAAGGCCGGCTCTTCTATTCGGAAAGACCACAATACATTCACCCAGATGATCTCTATGTTTTTCTAGTAAATGATCAGCTACTTCTGAAAGAAATGACATAGAGCAAGGATAGTCAATTGCTTCATTACCCCCAATTTACCCTACGAACATCTGATTAGTGAACTACCACTACTCTCTTAATTAAACGCTGATCATTACCTCCATCCAGATGAATAAGATAGAGACCGCTCGGCAACGTCTTTGTATCAATAACTAAGGATTGAGTTCCGATATCTGCCGACCCATCAAAAACTTGCCTTCCTGTTTGATCAAACAAAAACCAATTTGTTGATTGGTCCAATCTCCTACCAAAGTCAATTGTGACTGCCTCGTCTGAAGGGTTGGGAAATATTGTAACTGAGCTAAATTGATCATCAGTTCCGAGCGCGTTTTCAAGACTTAGCGGTACCTCCACGGCTGCGGCTTGGTAGATTATTTTTGTATTTAAGTTCTGGGCAAATGCAATCACTCTTAAGGAACTTTCATTCATTAAGCCAGTCACCGCCCAAGTGGTATCCATTTCTAATGCTTCTCCTATAGCAATTTCTCTGGAAATAAACTTTCCTGCACCATTTGGCAGCAATCTTCTAAGTACGTTGTTCACCGTGGTACCAGAAAGCAGCTCCCCAATATTTTCAGCAAGTGTTATTTGAGGCTCTACGATAGCAAGGAAGAGTCCAATCTCATCCTCTTCACTAAATGGGATTAATGCTGTAAAATCGGATGAAATTGAAAGCAAATTGTTATCCTCAGAAGCTGTCAATGAAATGGAAAAACCTGGTTCACTTAACTTGGCATTATCTAATCTAGCCCGAGTCACTTCCAGATTTACCGCATCATTGACATATTCAATAAAATTTACATCACCATTGATCCCCAAGCTTGGAACTTGATCTACTCCGTAATAGACAGTTTTCGCATTTGCTTCATTGCTGACCCTGTCATTGAACGGGTCGGTTTCAGATCCTCCATTCTCAAGATCGGTAAAGTAATTGATCGTTAAGACGTCAGAGCCAATAAAGTTCTCGTTAGTGGCAGTCGTATCCATAAAATCCACACTATTTTCACTAAATGAAGAAGAGAAAAGCTCCAGCAGCACCACTTGATCTCGATTGAAAATACTAAGATCGTCAAAGCCAAAGCCTGTTGATTGCGATTGTTCGAGCACCTGAGAAGCTAATGAAAAACGAAAGCGAATGTAATTGGATGAAACTGCCGGAATAGGTGCTCTGGCATCTTCCCACCTCTGGTCTACGGATTGCTGCGCCCAACCAATCGCATCACTATTGGCTGCAAACTCGCCAGTCAGTGTGTCAGCACCTGGCACACTGATAATGCCCTCTGAATTATACCAGCCTGGCGTAGACGCCAGACCTTGATCTAAAAGTCCCGCATCAAATGAGCCCAAAATTTCCCAGGTTCTTCCATCATCTGTCGTGTATTGCAATACCACTCCGTCTTTGTCGGTATCAAAATCTTCGTATTTCAAAAAGCTAATTGTTGGTGCCCCTACGGGTGTCAAGTCAAATGATGGCGAGTAAATAAATGAGGTCTCGCCACTTGTAGTTTCATTGTAATTTGAATAAACCGAACTTCCTAATCCATCTCGATTGCTTCCTGGTGCATTCTGGTCAGAACGCCAGGAACTGAACAAATCATCTTCTTTTCCATCGAGCGATCGATTTTCACTAAACCATCCGTCGGTCGGATCACTTAAGTCGATTCCTTCGAACTCCTCCCTATAGGCATTCTCCGAGCTCAGATTATTTATATGCGGAAGAATATTAATTGTTCTTGTCTCAAAGACATCGCATCCCGTACTGGTAGTCATTCGTAATGTCGCATTGTACTGCCCTGCCGAAGGGAATATAACGTCAGGAACTTCAATTGGGAATTGTATGCTTGTCGCAGGGTTGGTCGAGTTAACTGAATCTAAGACAATACCGATACCCTCTATGGTCAGTCTAATCGTGTCAATGTCACTACCCGGTACATTTTCATCTTGATATATAGTGAAATCAGTACCTTCAGGATGCCCTGCAGTTAGTCCCACCCATGACATCTTCGGAATGGGTAAACGACCTTCAGTCACTGTCTCTACTTCCGAGGAAGAAATACACATCGTAGCAAAATCCGATCCAATGTATGTGGCCTCAACCCTAAAATTGGCCGTGATCTCTCCATCGCCTAAACCATAAGCAAATACATCTCCATTTTGGGCACCTGATTCTGATTCACCAGCAGAAAATCCGTTAACAAACCATTCAAATTCATAGTCATCTTTATCTCCAACCATTTCTACGAATACCCTTAGCGAATCGGACTCACATGAATTCTCAATTTGAATTCCGGCAATTAGTCCATCTTCATCCAAATCGTCACCAACAAATTCCGGTTGAGGATTAACACTCAAATCGACACTAATCGAATTGTCACAATTGAACTCATCGGTATAATCGAAAGTAACACCAATATTTGACTGACCTAAGAATTTACCATCCAGTCCTGAAACCCCATGAAAAGCGTTATGCTCTTGGTTTGGAACAAAGTTGCCTTGGCCGCTATTGCCACCGAGTGTTCCAGTCTCTGAACTAGTAAATTGTCCTGAATTCAGGCCAATTGTATCAATAATTCCAGTATTATCATAAATGTATTGAACTCCTTCCAGTGAAACATCCCCTGCATCATAGCAGAACTCACTAATGAAATTTGCTTCAGTAACATCAACGTCATTGACCAGAATACTTAAATGTGGGTCAGGGTAAATGGTAATTAGTTTGGTCACATTGCCTGTACAAAAGGAATTAGGGTCTGTGTAGAACAAAATAACTTCATGCACCGACGGCTCTCCACCCACAGCCATTGTTCCAGGTACGCCATCGTGAAGCGCAATGAGATCAAGAACAGGAAAGGCATCGTTTACGATCAAACCGTCCACTTCGGGTGTACCATTCGCATCGTATGTGCTTTGCAGGTATGAGTTGATCTCATAGTCAACTAAGGTATCTGCCGTAACTAGCGTGCTTCCTGCCCTAACCCTGGCATCAAAGGATGTTGGCAGATCATCTCTACAGAAACTGCTACTTAGCTCTGCATCCGAAGCGTCAACCACAGTCAATTCTGCTGGGTCAGAGACGTTAATAATCACAGTGGCTGCCGGGCTGGGACATCCATCGAAGAAGTTACCAAATGAATCTCTAAGTGTGTCGGTCACTTGAATCACTTCCAAAGTCACGACCGTAGCGTCAAGACCGGTCAGAAAAAGTTCTGCAAAAGTTGGTTCTTCACCTGTATGTAGTAAATTGTTCGTGGAGGCATTATACCATTCCACCCTCTCATCCCCTGTTTCAAAGGCCTCATCAGCTACAAAAAGATCACTAGCTACGAAGTTCAAACTGCCGAATAGTTGGTCTGAGCAAATCGCAAACTCATAGATATTGTCCATTGGATTGTCATCAATATCAGGAAAGTTTGCCGGAACCTGATCAAACGGAGAATTGTCGGAGGTAATGCGAGGTGCATTTTGAATTTCATGAACTGTAATTGATACCGCAACAGCCTCGGATTCACATCCCTCGAAGTCGCGAGATTCCGTCACATCATTGTTTCGGGATACATAGTAGGTATATATGCCTGGTGTGTTGGCATCAAATCGATTGGAGGTGGCTGTCGCCAAGGTTGCTGGAGTCATGGGATCTCCTACTCCCAAGACATCACCTATCCTTGAAATTCCATTATTCATCGCATCTACATCTTCATACCATGTGTACTCATCGGTACCATCAATAAAGGTGTGATTAATATTTCCGAGTGCATCTCCCTCGCATATATGAAACTCCGTAGTATTTGCTACAAAATCAAGCTGCGTAGGTGACGTAGCCTCCTCCCTGGCAACGATCCTGACAATAATATCTTCCCCTGTACACCCTACAAAATTTGAATAAGTGGTCTCAGGAGCAATGCTAATGTTCTCTGTTTTTGTTATCGTATAAATGATACTATCACCAGCAGACAAGGATAAAACTGGAATACTCTCTTGATTAAGATCCGTATTGCCATCAATTTCTGTCACTACTGTATTTGCAACAGTAGTAGTACCAGCAGAAAAGTCCCGGAACTCTCGGGATATGTTGTAAGCTTCATCATCCAGTAGATCTTCTAATAAGAGAGGATCTGGCACCGTGGACCCTCCACCATCCTCAACACAATAATCAAATACATAAATTGGTGTTCCTCCCGATATATTTAAAACTGAAGCTGGAAAAGCACTTGCATCAAGTACCGGTTCATCCGGAATATCAAAAACATTTACGGTTACTTTTCTAAGGTCGGACTCACAACCGTAAATTGAACTTGCACTAAAATAGAAAACAGCCGACTCCTCTGAAGTAAGTCTGTTGGAAGTCGTTGTATTTAAGCCTAGGGCTGCAGGAATGATGGTGTATCTATTTCTATAGTTGACAGTGGACCCATTAAAGGAAAAATTTCGTATTTCATTCAGCGATTCATCAAACCAACTTATTTCACCAGCACCAACTAATTGAGCTCGATCACCAGTAGAAAGGCCTTGCACAATTTCTCCATAACTGAAAGTACCCGTGAGACTGGCAGGATTAATGATAAATCCATTAGTTCCAATTGACGTGATCGTTGCAGTTGCACCACTTGAAAGCCCTTGTACGCTCTCCGTTGTCAACACATACTCAGAAAAAGAATCAATGGTAACGGAAGCTCCTGAAGTCTGACCCCTGATCGTTTCTCCCGGCGTAAAAGCGCTATTGGCAATAAAAGTGAAATCCATACTGGTTGCAGTAACAACACTAGAAACCGCCTTCGCGCCACTAGACAAGCCATCAATTGTTTCGCCTGGGATAAAACCAGGATCAGCTGCAAAGAAAACAATACCAGTTAAGATCTCAGTGAACGCATAGGTGTTGTTATCTACTGCACTAAAACCATTAACGACATCTCCAACACAGTATTCTAGAACATATTCGTCAGGATCATCACCTTCTTCTGGGCTAGAATTTGTAAAGAAATTAACAGCTGAACCATCCGTAAGCGTAGTGGTGGTCAGCGTTGGAGTAGATTCAGCAGGCTGAACATTTATCTCTATGGTTGCTATGCCTTCGCAATTAGCTGGAGTTAATTGCTCAGTTGTGTATACAATTCGATACAATCCCGTTTCATCTTCGGTTGAGTTTCCATCCTGATCCGGGTCTAGCGGGTTAAATTCATTCGATAGAGTCCCGCCCGCAGTAAAATCTGCATAATTCACAAAAGAAGCCCCATTCCATCGTTGAAGAATGTATCCGTTGGATATGGCCTGATTTGATATTTCTGCAATGTTCTTGCTCCAGGTAGTAATATCAGAATCCGGATTATCGGCTGTGAACGAGGAGACGTACCTTACATTCCTTGTTAATTCAAATGCTGGTTCGTCTTCGCAATAGTTTTCTCGAACATTGGATATTGAAACAAAGGGGTCACCATAGAAAAACAAATAATCATAATCGAAAATATTGGAGCCAGAATTCGGATCATTGGTCCATCTTTCAATAATGATCGCACTTCCATCTCCTAATTCTGAGGCGGCAAGCTGCTCCGTAAAGCTAGAAGACTGGAGTTGAAAACCGGTTGCCCATGGAAAGGAGCCGCCCAAATCAGCATCTGTTACAACAAAAGAATTGAGAGGAAATGTCGCTCCATTATTGTACTCAGCGAAGAAAAATTGACGAAACTGTAAATCGGTAGAAACAACTGAACCATATTGCGTATTATCAAGTACAAGATTCAAAGGAAGGTCTGAGAAACAATTGTCTTCATTGGGGACTGGATTAAAAAACTCCGTAACCGGGTTTACAGTAAAATTCACCATCTGAGTAATTGATTCCCCTGTCAGATCATTAGTTATCTGATAGTTAATCGTGTGCGGCGAGTTAGTGCTTCCAGCAATTTCAGGGTCAAATAATACTAACAGTCTAGTAGATAATGGATTGGTAATCGTCACCCCAGTCCCACTAACACTGACCGTATGATTAGCAGGGTTACTTAGGTAAATTGTATCTCTACTATCTGATTCAACAAATGTTTTATCAATAAATGTACGTTCATAGTTGTCATTAAGATCATTAAAAATGAGTGCATTGACACGAAGTGATTCACTATCGCAAGAGCCTCCATTCAATGAAATGTCATAGGAGTACAGACCAGGAGATGTAGCACCCAAAAGGGAATTGGTATTCGTCACATTGTTGTTTATGGCTGTACTCGTTGCTGCATCGGACCAAGTTGGGGTAGCCCCACCCGTGGTGACCGTGAAACTGAATGGACGAGTCAATTCGGAACTAAATGATGTAGATGAAACCGTTGCATTACTTCCACTGGTTCCGCCCGTTACAGTACCGGAGATCTCCGAAAGCGCACCATCAATGAGATAGACCTGAAGGATACTCACCAAATCATCAGAAATTACGACTCCTTCCGCTCCTCCAGTAAAGGTTACGGTCTCATTAATTGCAAAAGCCGCCGATGGTAATGAATAGATCACATTGATGATAGCAAATTCATTCGTGATGTACTGTGTGATGGTATTTCCATCCTGGTCATCTACGTCATTCGGCGCAGCTGGTGCTGTTCCACTGCTGAGTGTTGCATAGTTGGTATTGTTTGTAAGCAAACCTGCATCTCCGCCTGCCCGCTCGAGGTTTCCAGAAGCACCGTCCAGCGTGGCTCGCACCTCAAGATCATCGATTCGAACAATATCACTGGCTGCAATACCAGAAACTGTGACATCAAGTCGCAAAGAAGCAGTTCCAATGTAGGTACTGGTCACACCGATTTCCATTAGCGAACTGTTGGAGAAATCTGCCGGTATTGAAGTATCAAACTCAAACCCTTCAGGTAGTGTGAGTAACAATGAGCCAGAAGAACCAAAGTCCCCAGTCGCAGTTTCTGCAATACTGATCTGTCCCAACGTAGCAAATCCATCACTAACACATAAAGTGCCTGGTGCAGCCGGAGTAATTATAGCCCCTCCATCTAATGTATACCCATTGTTGACCACCACCGCTTGATTATTTCCAGATACGTCAATGCCTAAAGTTGTCACATCATAACCGGTGAGCTCTGTCAATGTGAATGGGTTGTTGCTATTTGTCAACGTCCAACTGCCCAGGCCGTCATTTACAGCAGTCCGGGTATTTCCATCAATTGTTATGAGGACGGTCGCCGTTGGATCGTCAACAGTACCACTTAAGTCAGGTGTTTGATCAGTCGAGGTTTGAGTAACCAAGGTAATAAATGGAGCAGCCCCGTCAGATGTACTCAGGGTTTGGTCTGTCCCAATTGAGGCCCCTTGCAAATCTGTGATTTCACTATTGAAAAAAGTGAGATCGGGAGTAGCGAAGGTTCCAAGACTCTCCGAAATTGTTAAAACCACGGTAGCATCATCCGTCATACCATCGTCTACTGCCTCAATATCAAAGGTGCCATCGTCATCAAAATCTGAAAAATCAGCTGAAGTGGTACCAGTAATATCTAACGTAGTACTTTCTATGTTTTCACTAAATGTGATCTCAAGTCGATCAATTTGTCCATTCAAGTCATTATCTCTCGTAACTACTTCAGTGATAATCGGACCAGCACCATCAATTAGGTCACCGGCAGCACCAGCTCCCAATGATAAGCTTCCATCAACAATGACGTTACCCCTAGTGCCCGTATGACCAAGAATGATTCCCTCGTAAGTAAAATACTCAGCATCATCTAGCATACTTAGTGTTCCCGATCTGGTTGCCTGATAATCTAAATCTCCCGTAACCTCCGTGCCAATGTAATTAGTAAAACCTATGGTGAATGTGTTATCATTAGGTGTGGTTCCTGTGTCAAAAGATTGACCGACTGAAGTATCCAGTAGGAAATCGCCAGGCTCGATGGTGGTATCATCTACTCCATCTGGCATCACGATCAGAACCTGATCAATATTTCCATCTTCGTCAGAGTCAATTGCTGTTGCGACTGCATCACTAAAATCCTCTGCAAATTCATCAGCAAGTAAGACACCTGTCAAGTTTCTGCCTGCAGCATCATGCTCATCGCCCGTATCTCTATTATAAATTTGATTGTCACGAGTCCTTATGGTGTAGGTTTCTATTCCTTCTGCAGTATTTCCACCAGTGCCGTAGTCCAACTCCCATATCTCATCGTCACTTCCTGAAACGGAATTCATATTCTGATTATCAAAATGGTTAACAGTGGCACCTGAACCATTGTCATTGTAAGAGATTACATTTATTTCGTCCTGACTAGTATTATCGTCGTACCTGAGAACTTCAAATGAACTTGTACTTGAATTTCTGTCAACGGGAACTGTAAACTTGATGAATACAATACTATTGTCCGTATTTGGATAAGCCCATTCAAACTGCGGCACATCTGCTAAGTCGACTTCATCTAGAGTCGCAATTGCCGAAAGCTGAGAAGCTCCCATCGCATTGCTACTTAGATCATACAATGCCGCACCGCTTGAGGGCCCAATTTGAAATTGATCATCAGTATCCGGAACTCCCGTTATATCCAGGAGGATACGTAGTACGGACCACCCTCCTGTTGTCAATAGCGCGTCGGAATCATCAGTAACTCCATCAGGACTAGTAATGCTCACGCCTGTTGCACCTGCTGTGCCATTATTAGTGAAATTGTTAATAGCAAAATCTGTTTCATCAACAGCCGAATTCCCATCAGAATTAGCTACTTCCTCAGAAAAAACCACTCTGATATACGGATTCCCATTGGGTATGCTCACCGATAAAATTACAGGACCAGCTCGATCAACTTCATTAAGATCACCATCTGACAGAGCAGAAAGTCCAGTATTATTTGAAGCAATATCGGTACCTCCGCTAGAGGTATAAGTCGCCGCAAAACCTGTTATCGCAGTAGTATTTGCTGCTGTAGTCACTTCAAATGTCACATATTGATCAGTCGCACTGAGATCCAAAGGGTTGTCGATGTTCCCAGAGGCAAAATTTGAAAAAACTCCTAACGTAGCTCCAGTCAAACCAAAGTCCGAGGCCTCAACCGAAGACTCATCCACATCATCACTCAATTCAATGACCATTTCATCGATTCCATCTTCCCCATCATCATAAAAGTATGCAGCAACAATAAATGGAGTGATATTGATATTGACTGTTTCAGGTCCATCAGTCCCTCCGTTGCCATCATCAGTGTCAATAGCCACGGACTGTGCGCCCA
>CAZQDI010000012.1:0-29915 GCA_964591785.1 uncultured Roseivirgaceae bacterium | reverse complement strand
TGCATCCACGATCACCGTCTGAGCACCTCCATCCGAATCTGCAATTGATAGTACAATGCCTCCTGTGAACGTCAAAGTGCTTCCATCCTGAATCGTTTGAGTCCCTGGAAATGTAATTGCCGGAGTTGTATTTACAAATACATTGATGGTCTCAGGGCCATCAGTTCCACCGTTTCCATCGTCTGTGTCAATAGCAACAGATTGCGCCCCTATGTCTCCATTAGGGTCGTAAATTAAACCATCTAAGGCCGCATTCACATCTCCTAAGGGACCAGTGAAGTCCAATACATTGTCTCCATTCGCAGTCGCATTATTAAACACCAGGTTTGTGGTCTGAGATAGCGTCAATGTCCCAGCACCGCTTGCATCCACGATCACTGTTTGAGCATCAGTATCTCCGTCGGTAATGGAAATTAACGTACCTCCTGTGAAGGTCAATGTGCCTCCATCTTGAATCGTTTGTGACCCCGGTATCGACACAGCTGGCACTTGATTCACATTAATGTTTACTGTTTCAGGCCCATCAGTCCCTCCGTTGCCATCATCAGTGTCAATAGCCACGGACTGTGCGCCCACATCTCCGTTCGGATCATAGATCAAGCCATCCAAGGCTGCATTTACATCTCCCAGGGGACCAGTGAAATCCAATAGGTTGTCACCATTCGCAGTCGCATTATTAAACACCAGATTTGTGGTCTGAGATAACGTCAATGTACCAGTGCCGCTTGCATCCACGATCACCGTCTGAGCACCTCCATCCGAATCTGCAATTGATAGTACAGTGCCTCCTGTGAACGTCAAAGTGCTTCCCTCTTGAATTGTTTGTGCTCCGGGTACCGTGATCGTCGGAGCATCATTTACTGTTGCACTGAAATCCAAGTCACTGCCTGCCACATTGGTAGTAGCGTCACTCCAAAAAGATCCACTTGCAAAAGGATCTGCAGCGTCGACCTCCACCTCAAAATCGTCAGCATCCGAATTATCATCAATAACTAAAGTGTAGGTTGATCCGTTGGTTACAGCAACACCGGCAGCTGAAAAGTCAAAGGTATTTGTCATGCCAGCTGTCAATGTTATCCCGGTCAATGACAAACCTACTACCGCTGCCTGGGGATTATTGCCTGTGGTAATATAGACATTCGCATTAGTTATTAAATTGTCGTCACCGGTAATTATTCCGATATCAACAGTCACATCAGTTATGTTCCCATCGCAACTTGCTTGGAAAGATTGAGCAAATAATGAACCAGAGGTAACTGCGCCATCAGTTGCATTTGTATTGGAACATTGTGCCTGTGAGTAGAATGATCCTAACAGGAATATGGCGCATACTAATAAGCGATAGGCAAGCTTTCTCATAAGAAAAGTCATTTATGAAATCTTATTAGGTATGGGTTGGTCGAAAGAATGTGAAGTGAATATGCTTCAACAAAACTTGGATTGAAAGCATTTTCTCTCCTTTTCGACCTAGAACTAATTTCAAAAGATAAGAATTTAACCAGCCGAATTTGCATTATTCTAATCTTGAAGATTTCCTGTATCATTAAGTTTAACAATTGCCACAAGCTTAGCACCTGCACCAAAATCAATATTCCCGACTACCACAATGCTGCCATCTGGAAGTGTTATTGCATCCACAAACTCGTCGTTTCCATCTGTCAATCCAAAATTGGATTCATTTTCTACCAAGGGCATGACGGACTGGTCGACCTTCATGAAAAGCGCCTCACCACTTTTTCCAATCCCATTAGCATTAAACTCCGGATACTGGCCTACCAGAATCAAGTTGTTATCTAGTGACTGCGTAATCCCCGAAATTCGTGTTTGAAGCGCCTGCTCACCTTCAACAAAAGAGGAGCTCGGAAGACTTGAACCACTGATAAAGTCTCCGTTATTATCAACACTAATTGCAAAACCGTAATTTTCATTTTGGCTGGTTGTGGAAGTGCCTGCGATAACAAATCCGCTAGAAATTTCAATAGCATTTACCACAGATTCATTGTAAACAGCCGTATTCGCCTGATCCGGATCATCAACTCCATAGTATTTCGAATTGATTGGATTACCATTTTCATCTAACTCAATAAAGTACGCGTTCTGACCGTTGTTTCCACCATTCTCACCCAATCGACTATTCGTATTGCCATGACCGATTAGAACCAATTCTTCATCAACTCTTTCAAAAACACGAATTACTTCTTCGTTGCTACCCTCAACACCGAAATTCTTCTCAAATTCAATTCCACTACTCGTCAGTTTAAGAATATAATTATCATAGTCAGACCCATCACTTGGGCCAATTTTACCTACGACCAAAATACCTCCCGCTGCCAGCCCAATAATATCGTTGCCAATTAAGTCGACAAGGGGGTCATCCGGGTTTCCTTCCCGTAACCAAAAAACGACAACCTCTAAGTTGGTGTTGAGCAAGGCTATCGTCAAAAGACTACGATTGTTTATTGAAGTGCTACCCACTACAAGAAATCCATTATCGACTTGTTTTATTCTACCGGGTATTGAATTCCCCCGAATAGCGTCATCATTATCCACACTACCGTCCTGGTTAATATCTGCCAGCGGAATGGTATCGAGAACCAATTGGAAATTCGGATCTGGGTCGGCCACGAACGTGAAACCAAATGTGGTTGATTGGATGACATTTCCATTCAAATCAGTTCTAAGCACATAAAACTCCTCTTGATCAACATCAGGATCCAAACGAGAACCCAAAACAACAAACCCAGAAGGTGACCCACCTTCACTCACGAGTTCAAGATCTTTTGCTTGAAAACTAGTCAAATCCCCATAGTATCTTATGAAGGAGTCCTCTGGGGATGGAGCCTCATCGTCCTCTATCTGACAAGACTGAAAAAAGAATAGCGCAACCGATATATATATTATTTTTTTCATCACCTGAATTGCTTTCTTTTCCTTGGTAAGTAAAGTGAATGAATATACCCTACCGAAAAGGATAGCGTATTAATCGTCAGATCATCTTCAATGTGTCCAATTTCAAAAGCAACCCGTTGATTATCCCATCTGTTATCAGGATTAATGTAATTAAACAATGAATTATCATACCTCAACTCTAGAGATAGAAAATTTACCTGGGCTCTTCCAACTCTCAATTTCGTACCAATGCCACCAAAAAGGGACACATTTTGCTTAGCTACCTGATCCAAATCAGATAAACTGCTGCTTTCATCTGCTAATGTCACAGCTGTACCCCCTGATCTACTAGTGTCTTCATACTTAGCATTAAGCACTAAATCATAAGAAGCCCCAAAAAAAACGTATGGGATCAGTTTCTTTCGCTCACCATCTTTAGTATCATATCTAAAATTGTATCTGAATATCAATGGTACTCTAAGCATCGCACTTAGATTACTTGCTTCATATGTTAGGTCATTCTGAATCAGTTCTCCCACCATATCATATCTTGCATACCTGATTTGAGAACCTATTGCTACTTCCACTCCTTTCGCGATGTACCTCTCTGCAAGAATTTCTGCCCAAAAATTTGTCCCGCTGCTAAAACCTGGGTTGTATTCTTTGCCGATCGTTTGAGATGAATTAAACTCCTGGAGTTGCGTGATAAAAGTTTTATTGAATCCAATCTTTGCAGATACTCTTATTATTGGCTCTGTTTTAAACTTAGAGTACAAAAAGTATAACTCTGCTGGGTCTTCAGCAGTAAGCTGATGTTCTTTGTCAGTAACCAAAAGCTTAACCAATGCCTCTTCTGCTTCTTCTTCATTATCAGAAAACAAATAAGCTTTCACAAGAAGTTTCCTAGCTCGGATCTCCTCATCTATGGTGAAATTGCCTGCTTCTAAGCAGTCGTAGAAGTTCTTATTTACTGACTTATCAAGAATAAAAAGTAACCTTCCTTGCTCAAAAGCCTGCTCAGCTTCATCCAATGCCCTGGTGCATTGCGAAGAAGGTTGCGTATATCCTGCAAGGCCAGCAAAAATGGTAATTAAGGCGAGTAAAAATTTTCTCATTGAACTTGCTTAATTTCTTTTACCCTGCCCTTCACAGGTGAGTTGATATTCGATACCTTCACCTACATACTGCCTCCACTCATTTTCCGACATATTTCCTTCCCTTGTAGTTATGTTGTAACAGATTTGATCAGCAAACTCGGCAATATTGGTAGGGTACTTTCTGATAGCGCCATCCCCTGCTGCAGTCACAAAATACTTACCATCAGGACTAAAATCTGCATCATATACCCAACCCGTCCCCGCAGTCTGCCCAGAATAATCTCTCAATACTATTGGTAGATCATACAAATTTTGCATGTCCCATACCCGCACTTGTTTGTTCGTTGATGTGACTACTAAGAGCCGGTTATTTGGACTAAACTCAATGTCTGTTACTGGTGCTCTAAATCCTGTCAACTCGGGTTGAACCTGCTCATCTTTTTCAACGTCCCAAATAATCACTTTGCCAGTTTCATTTCCATATGCAAGATATCTTCCGTTAGGGCTAAACTTGACTGATTTGATCGGAGCGGTATCACTTGCTTCTTCATTGGTGTCAACTAATCTGCTCGGCCCTGCCTCAAGATTATTGAGGTCCCATATGTAAACATGTCCATCATGACCACCACCTACAAGCTTAGATGCATCTGGTGATATAATAATCTCATCAATTCTCACATTTGACTTGGCAATTTCCTTCGAATTAACATAGTCACTTTGCAGGATTCGCTGATCCTTTCCTACTGAAATGAAACCTTGATTGTTCGGAAGAAAAACAAGGTCAAAAACAGTACCACCCTCATGGCCTCTTATTTCGACAGGATCTTGCTCCAAAGACTTCACGTTAAACAGCAAAATGTGGCTTTCATCTGTTCCTAAGGCAAGGTACCTCTCATCAGGGCTGATGTTCACAACTCTGGCAACGTCTTCATTTTTAAAGACCGGTGTGTAAGTCCGATTGTAAACATCCCACAAAACCACCTCACCGTTGGAATTAGCTGAATAGATGTGCTTCCCATCGTTTGCATATACTACCGATTTAACTGCATTGGTTTTATCTTGACTAAGCGGGTCCAGTGGTTTGATAAACTGGTTTAAAGCAGAGTCTCCGACACTGCGATCTTCAATACCCCGCTCCTCATTGTAATAAACTTCATAAAGTCCTTGGAGAGCGGAATAAATACCTGCATAAATATCCCCATTATAGTCTTTCCCTTCCTCTTTATATTGTTGGTAAAAATCGTAGGCTTGCTTAGCCACAATCGCACGGAGTTCGGCTTGATCTCGATCCTCGCTTAAAATATCTTTCGCTTTGACCGCCATCGATTGAGACACTGCCTGGAAACGAAGTCTTTCAGCTCGTTTGGTTTCCTCCTCTGCACGCTTCCGCTGTTCATCAGCGATTCTTTGCTGCTCCTGCGCATTATCTCGTTCCTTTTCTGCATCTTCTTTTGCTGCATCAGCCTCTTTTTGAGCCTCGATTGCCTGGAGCTCTCTTTGCCGTGCAATTTCTGCCTGCCGTGTAGCCTCTGCGGAGGCTTCATTCGCTCTGATTGTTTCCTGTTCAGCACGGTCCCGCTCCGCTTCTGCTTCGGCCTGGGCTTCTCTCGCAATAGTAGCCTGTCCAACTGCCTCTTCCCGAAGCTTGTCGGCCTCTTTGCGTTGCTCATCAGCAAAATTCTTTTGCTTGGTGGCTTCGCTTGCTTTAATAAATGAGAAAATTACCAAACAGAGTGTCACTAACGCAGCAACCGCGCAAACAATGGCAGTAGCTCGAATCCGCTTGATCTGCCTCTTCTGGATGATCTCCTTGTTTCTCTGTTCTGTGATGTAAGCTTTCTCTGATGTTTCCAAAAACACCATTGTGCGCTCAAAAGCTGGGTTATATCGTTGACCCCAAACCAGAGTAGGTCTGTTTTCCTCCCTCCAGTTCAAAGCAAGTTGTAAGTCTGGCATCTGCCATAGTCCTGCTCGTCCCTCCTGATATCTTTCAGCAGCCTCGGAGAGTTTGAGGTACATTTCAGACGCTTTTGATTCCTCATCAAGCCAGGTCTTTAATCTTACCCAGATCCGCATTAGGCTCTCATGAGAAATATCAATGACTGTTTCAGATTCCAATCTCACACCAAAAGGAGGCATCAGCAGAGACCTTCCCGGTTCTCGAAATCGTTCAATTACTCTTGCGACCTCGTCTTCCGTTACTCCGGCAATTGAAGCGATCGTAGCAAGCTTAGTTGGTCTTCTTATTCCTTGATTTTCGGAACCTCTTTCTGTCAGTGCCTTAAACATCACTTCACAGATTTCTTTTTCTCTTTTACTCAAAGAGTCGTAAGCCTCATTCGCATGTTGTGATAATGCTTCTCTAAGGGTTCCTATGGCGTTATAGTGCCGTAAATCAATAGCTTCACCGACTTTCCTGTTTTCGGTCCAATAGGACCAGGTTCTCATCAGTGCATGTTGTAAAATAGGTAGCTGATCAGGATTATCACCCACATCATTTAGTAGTTGCTGTGTAAGTCTGGGGGCTATTTTTCCTCCTCCCACAGCAACAGGACCCTCGATTGCCGTCCTTTTCTGATCCCTAGTCATTTGAGGGATCAAATAGTGTGAATCATTGATCATTTGGGTTAGATCAGGAAACTGGGCACACTCTCCGATAAAATCGGAGCGCATTGTCAGTGCGATGTAGATTGATTCGTCGTACTGATGTATGGCTTCGAGTAGAAGATTCACGAACGCAGATGATTCGTCTAGATCTGATGTTTCAGATTCAATTTTTCTATACCTAAACAGCTCCTCAAACTGATCCACCAGGATGAGCATGTTCTCGTCATCTTCATTTTTCAGCTGACGAACCACTTCAACAAGTCCCAATGAACTGCTCCTCAGCACAGTGCTTATGATGGTTTTTCGGATCAGCTTATCCTCCTCATTCAAATTGGCGTACTCCTGATCCTTGATAAGAAGGGCTTCCGCCAAATTGTCAATAGGGCCTCCTCCAGGTCTGGTAACCACGATTCTCCAGTTGGAACCTGCCTGGGTCAAAAAACCTCCGTAAAGAGTCGGAATTAGACCGCAGTACATTAAAGAAGACTTACCACTTCCCGAGGCTCCCAATATGGCTACAAACTTGTTTTCCGACAGCTTAACCAGCACTTCATCACTTTGGCCTTCCCTTCCAAAGAAAAGGTGGCTTTCTTCAATCCCAAAAGGCCTTAGGCCCGGAAAAGGATTGATGAGTTGGGTGATATCAACAATATCCTCAGGTGATTTTTTGATATCTATAGTTTTTTCACTCATGAGCTGGCAATTTTAGTTAGGAAAGGTCTGACAAATTCTGGCGCGAAGTCGCTTCCATCATTGCCCAAAACCATCGCATTGTTTCTCTTGTAATGCTCCAAGTCAACGTCTTTCTTCCCATTGAAATAAACCGCTTTGGCCTCCATAGGCTTATCACGGCCAAACCCAGGAGCTTTCAGCAAGTCCTGTAATTTCGTCTTAATCCATTCCTCAGTAGCATCTCCATAATAGATGATTGAAGCATCGCAGCGCCTTAAGTTTTCTTGATGGATGTATCGAAGATCTACCAAATCTCCCTCGTAACTAGGAGACACCACATTATATCCTTGCGCCTCTAAATATTCGCGTAACTGATTTATGGACCTTACATCACGCTTATCAGCGATCAGATAAATCATTTTCGATTCCTCTTCCTTCTCTGCAGGCTCAAAACCTTTAATCTCGCGTTTGGTCTTGAATCTTCCGCCTGTCACAAGCTCGTCTCGAACAATCGACTTTAGTTCTTGAAGCGGTATTTGTAGTACCTCCGCCTCTTCAAGCGCCGCTGCATCACTCTTTAGATCCTCGATGAATATCTTTTGGCGCTCAGTAATATTTTTCAGGTCTGGAGAAACCCAAATCAACCTGCTAAAGGGTTGTTTTTCGTCCTCCTTATGTTCTTTATTCCGATCAACCATTTGATAGGTGTGGTCAGAGGCGACTCTATTTTGGATGTCTACTACTGATAACTCGGAGCCTTTTGGTTTATATCCGTAATCTTCACCTACCATGTGGATAGAAAGCCTGCACCTGTCCAAATCATCCCTAATCATACGATCTAGTGATTTAACTTCCTTTGGTAGAGAATGGTCTGGGAGAACTTTGTATCCATGGCGCATCAGCTCCCGCTTGATCATATCTCGTTGAATAACCATATCTACGCCTGTACTCGCTAGATACACTGTTTTCTCACGTGGTATATCTTCATAGGCTGATTCATTGTCAGCTTTATCTTTTGCTTGAATCACATGGTTAATATCATAGGCCATATCAACCAACTTCATCCAGTAACTTCTTTCAGCTTCATTACCAAAGAAACGTGTGAACTCCTGGGTATCACCGGTTAAGGGATCGATCAGATAAAAGTCATACGGAATCAGGTCTTCCAACTCAGGGAAAATCTCATCCGAATCGTAGGGCTTTTTTAGGACCTTGAAAAACCTCGAAACCCCGTCCGCAACCATTCGATTTGATTTCTTCAGTATTTTGCCATATTGGTTTATCACCTCCACGATCGGCTTTTCTCTTGATAGATTTTCTGTCATCACACCAATTATGACGGTAAAATCGCTCAAAGAAGACGCTTCAAACGACTTCTCATTCATCAAAATCAACTCAGGGTTTTTTCTAGTTATTTGGTAAAGTAGTGTAGAAAGGAACTTATTGAAATTGGTGATCCACCCCTTCATACTTCCAATAGGCTCGTCGTCCTTAGAAGAATAGATTAGCGCTATTTTACCTTTACTACTCATTTGAGAACCTATCGGTCTTTATATCAGTGAAGTAAGTTATTTTTTTATACATGCCAAAATCAGTAATCCAATCAACTGAACAGTACGTCGACAATTTCCTCCTCCTCTGTTACTTTTCCATTCATGATATCAATCCAGCTCTCCAGTATTTCCATATGCTTCGACATAAGACTTAGGAGTTCCTCCTTCCTCATCAAAAGCAAAGTACATTCACTTCTTGCCAAAGCGGTATAATCGAATCGGTCCGACTCTGACAAGTTCTTTTCCCCAAAAATGCCCCCCTTAATTCGCTCACCCACTTTCAAATCTCCTTCATAAATGTCTATTTCTCCCTCCAAAACAATATAAAATGGCTCCATTCCAGTATCTCCTTCTCTGATAATTGTCTCACCTAACCGGACACGCACTTCTTCAAGCACTTCAGCCATGTAAGTAATTAATTCACCCGGAATTCTTGAAAACAACTCAATTTTCTTCAGCATTAAAACTCGCTCAATTAAGAGAAGCTTTTGGTGATAATACTCGTCCTCTGACCTGAATACCGGCGGAAGAATTGCTTTATCTAGCTCTTTTTTTATGGTTGGTTTAAGCCTTTTGGTATGGTTATAGTATGCATCCTCATCTATGCGGTAGATTGCAAACGCGGCAGTTTGAAGAAGCAGCGGATCTGGGTTAAATAGATTAGCTATTAAGTCGGCGGTCACGTGAGTGCTCAATTCGCTGAATCGGTACATTGCAAGTGCCTTTGTATATCGATTTATTCGATTGAAATCTCTATTGATAATTTGCAGAAGCAAATCCTCATATGAATCAAAGTACTCCGGAGGGTAGTTGGTCTGCAGCTTTGCTAATCGTTCTTGTATCTTTAATTCATCCATCACAGGAAGCACTTTGTCCTTTAGCTCTTCCTCTAAAAAGATATCCATCATTTCAACGGCAAACGTGATACTCTCTGTAGTTCCATTTAGAATGTTACTTTTGGCAAGGGTCACGCTCTGCGGATCGTAAAGCATAGCTAGTAAAATGAAGATATTGTCATAATTTTTCACATCTTCTTCCACCATGGCTTCACGAATTAAGTCATCCATTTCATGACCCTGAGGTATTTCTAGTATGGATTTTATGTTCCAAGCAATATCACCAATTTCAGTTTCAAGAGCCAGCTTAATCCGGGCAGATTGGAAATCGCGAGCTATGAAGCCAATGTAACTTAGCGAAAGCAGCAGTTCAGAAATGATCTTTTTGTCGGGAAAATCTATCTTTTTCCATAGCAATTCAGTAGCACCTCTCCCTCCAATTCGACCAAGAGTTTGAATGATTCTTACCATCGTCAATTGATGCTGACCTGTTTTATAGAAAGACGTATCCAGTGAATGAAACGTATTTTCGCCAGAAGCCTTTAAGGCGGACATTGCCACATTGCCATAGGTTGAAAGATGTAGATTTTCAATAAGAATTGGCCATAGTTCCGGTCTTTTAACCTTACCGGCTGTAATCATTGCAGCCGATCGTACATTTGGATTAATGTCTCGAAGCAATTCGACAATAAAAGAAATGTGTCTGTCTTCGGTTGCCTTTACTAGCAATTTTGCAGCCCTTTCCCTTTCACTTGCTTCAGTTGATCTTACCAACTCCTTAATGGATACATCTGTGAGCCGAAATGAATGAGCCTCTTTTAACTTTTTGAATGTTTTCTTAGCCTCTTTTAATACCTCCTCATCTCCTTCAGTCTTAATATCCTTTACAATAATATCTAAGGCTTCCCAACATAATCGATCACCAAGCTTGGTGTAGGCATATTTCCTAATATTGGGATTCCTTGCATTGATCAAATCAAGCAATTTATACTCAAACTCAATAGGATCTAACTTTTCGAAAAGTTTTAATGCATTGACTATTTGATCCTCCTCTCTCGATTTCAACTCCTGATTCAACACATGGATCATGCTATTTTCATTTCTCCTACCCTCACCCTTCAATTGAGCTTTTTGTTTTTCCAGTGTTGATTTCAATGTTTTTTTGTATTCCTCAAACAATTTAGAGGAAAGGTAAACCACAACACCAGCCAGAGCCAGAATGAAATAGGAGTAATGAATTAGCTTGAAGAAAACCAATGCACCTAGTGCCATTTGAGCTGCACCAGCGGCAAAAACGGCTACTTCATTAACCACTCCTTCAATTCGTGTCTGAATATCAAACCGTATCTTAATATCCAATGGTAAGAAAAAGAGTTTAAAAGCAGGGTTTTCCAATGCATCCTTCAATGCAGAGGTAAACAACTTTCCAGTCCCAGTCAGAACGAAAAATAGAATAAAATCATCAGTCTTTGTTTCATAACCAAAGATGTGCCCAACAATTATGGCACCAACAGTAAACAGAATCAGGATAAGCGGCATCGTCATCAAGGCCACTTTCAAACCGAATTTGCCAATGATATAATCATTAAGGAAACTCTGAATGAAGAACGAAAGCAGAATCACAGTTCCTGAAAAGAAGGAAAGAAAATTGGCCAATTCATCCTCGTCAGGGTACATTGTTTCCGTAGCACTTAGGAAAGTGATATCAACAAACTTAAAAACCCCCATCGAAAAAATCAGAAAAACAGATAGCAACCTCAGGTACTTGTCATTCATTAAGGAGAAAAAATTGACCTTTTGAATTTCTTCTCCTTTCATGACCTTGGTTGAACTATTAAGATTAAAGTTGAGCGTCAAGAATAATGTCAGAATAAAAACGCCTAGCGCAGCAATCGATGAGACAAGCAGTAGATCATAGGTCTCATTGATTACATATCTTGTGAGAAGGGGAATGCTAAAAAAGGCAATCATGGTGGCCATTAATTGGCCAGTGTCAATGCCCCCAATGATTCTTTTTGATTGTCGTAAATCGAATATTCTACCAAAGATTCCCCAAAATCCCAGCAAAATAACTGTAGTCACTGGCCCAATCATGACAAACAAAACAAACGGCAATAGCTGAAACTCTCCTTTCACCCCCTCATTATATCCTATAAACTCAAAGGCAGCTCTGATTCCTCCAATAAACAATAGAATTATAAAAGTGGTAGTAAGAACTAAGGAAGAGTAGTTAATCTTCCTTTGCAGGTAAACAAATAAAGCAGTACTAAATATCCCAGCTGCACCAGCTGCAAAAAAGGCAGAGGCAATCCATTCATCACCCAAAACATTAAGAAAAAGGGTTTCTGCACCAATCTGATAAGTGGCCAAAAGGATTCCCATAAAGAAGCCTTTTCCTAGCAAAAGAAGCATTGGTTTCTCTTCGCCTCGTTCTCCTCCCAAGAATTGCAAAAACGCCTGAATCACCGTCTATTTCATTAGTAGTGCAAAAAACATGATCACATCAAACAGACCATGCCTTTTCAATTTAGTTCTTTTTGGTGGTTTCAAGGCTTATAAAAGCAATGGAAAATTACACTATTTCTGCTTATTAGTCTTCTTATTAGTGCTTTTTCCTTTTCGACGCAAGTTACTATTGTATCCAAACATGTACGCAATACCTACTGTGGCGATGTTGTGGTAGTACTCAAAATTTTCCCTGGATGGATTATCATTGGTTGCTGAGTCTTCGTACTCGAAAAAAGAATCGTCATCTTCACTGTTTAATCCCATGTTACTATGGACCCAAGTGTACCTGAAATCAATCTGTAGTCTATTATGATCAAAAACGTCCAAAATAATACCTCCACCGGCTGTAAGCCCAAATTGTAATCGATTTGGTTGGCTTACAAAAGCTTTTTTATTTGAAAAATCTGTGGTCTGAGCTTTGGAGTTATCAAAAGTCACTTTGTAGTCCAAAGGGAGCGGATTTCCATCGGCATCTAGAAATTCTTCTTCTAAAAATTCAGCAGAGCCAGGTGTTTTTTGATTACCATTACCACCCAACCAGTATGAAAGGCGTGGACCACCATTAACGTAATAATGAAAGGGGAGTCTTCCTAGGGTTACTCTTAGCATTACCGGGGCGGAAATGAAATGATTGGTCATTTCTGCTCTTATTTGCTCGCCATCAGTTTCACTATCTTTAACCACCTTCCCAATTCTTTCATAAAGCAGCTCTCCATATACTGAATAGATACCCTCTGCGGAGTAGCTAATTGCAAGACCGGCCTGAAAGTTAAAATTTCTGGGCACTGTAAAAGTAGTGTCGCTTTCATAGGTACTTTCCTGATAGACATGATCTATATAGTTGATACCTACCTTAGGCCCAAACCAATACTGGGACAATGAACAGAAACTAATACCGTTAAAGACAATGAGGAAAATGTATTTCTTCATAACGCTCTTTGATGATGTAATAATACTAAAACTACTCGATGCTGAAAGAATTGTGGTGAAAGGAGTTAGATTCTTTTCTGATTTTTAGGCCAACTGATCCAATGCATAGATAGATATTTGTTACGGGTGGGTCTAAATACAATAAATTCTATAATTTAGGGTTTGATTAATAGTAAATAACCTATTTGCGAAGCGTATTGATCCATTTTTCTACCAAAACAAATAGTGTAAAGTTCTTACTTCTACACCTAATCATCTTCGCTTCTCTCGGCACCTATTCCCAGCAACCGCAGGTTTATAATCAATTTTTCATGAACCCTTACATCTACAACCCGGCATATGCTGGAGTGGAGGGGCATACCACCTTCTTCGTGAGCTATCGAGACCAGTGGACTAATATTGAATCCGCGCCACAACTTTCAGATTTCAGTTTTCATGTCCCACTTAAAGGAGGTATTGCTTTGGGTGGTGCCGCTTTCAATATCTCGCAAGGATTGCTCAACACTTCCGCCATAAAAGCCTCGGGAGCCTATTTGATCAACATTGACAAAACTCACTTTGTTAGAATCGGTATGTCTTTGGGCTATGGTATCAATTCTGTCAACCTTGATGAACTCGCTGACGCTGCAGGTGATCCTGCCATTGCGGGGTTTTTAGATCAATCTGCATTTGTCTTGGGTGACTTCGGAGCTACCTATCATTTTGGCCATTTCAATGTTGGATTTGCACTGCCTAACTTATTTTCTTACAATCCCATCAACCAAACAGAGTCCATTACGCCGGAATTCTCCCCTACTGACAATATTTTGTTTAAAATGAATTACCGTGGGCACATAAATGATGACATCGCATTTGAACCTCATCTTATTTATAGGTATAGTAGCGTTATTCCTGACCAGTATGAGGCAGTTTTAATCGCTCATTTATATCACATTGTTTGGGTTGGAGCATCGTATAGGCAAGATGCGAACATCATCGGTTTGGCTGGGGCCAAGATCAAAGAAAAAATCGGACTAGGCTTCTCCTACGAACTTGGAAATTCAAGCGTTTCCTCTCAATTAGGTCCTACCATGGAAATTACGCTTGGCTACCATCTAGGAACAAAGAAAGATCATGCGGAACATGTGTCAAGTTTCATAAAGAGTCATCGTCTTTCAGCCGAAGAAAGAGCAAAAAAAGCAGAACTAGAACGTCAAAAAAGACTTGCATCCTTACAAGAGAGCCGACCTGATGAAATTGACACTGAAGAAGACGAAGACCAATTGGGAATAATTGGATCCAACTCCTCAATTGCTAATACTAATGCTGAATCCGAGGTCCCTACAGAGGTCGTTGATAACTGGGAGCATAGAGATGATCACCCGGAATTGACAAGGACCAATCAATTTGGAGAGACAGAGAGAGGGATAAGACTTGAGAAGCCAACAACAGGAGCAGCAGATAAAAACGTTGTGATAAGCTGGGTACCGGTTGATGAGGCAAGTGACCTTCAAGTTGCTGATGACGGACATCTGGAACGTAACTTACCTGACGGATCTACGGAAATAGGTATCAAGTATGAAAAGACCAATACTGATGGGTCCATTGAACACGTCATAAAATGGGATAAGGCGTTGAATACCGATCAAGCTGAGGTCATCGTAGAAAACCCAGCTTTGACAGAAGAGCAACAAGATCAGGTAGTCAAAAGTGATCCGGATTTAACTCAAGACTTCAGGACCCACGAGGAATTGGCCGACTCTGATGATCACGTGGTGGTGAAAAGGGGAAATCATATCTTAGAATTACCAGCAGGTAATTTTGTAATAGCAGGAGCTTTCAGCGAATTTCAGCATGCTGAAGATTTTAGTGACAAGCTATTCCAAGACGGATTTCAAGATGTGATCGTTGGTTTTTCCTCTGCACGAGGCTACTATTACGTAGTTGTTTTTCAGTCTGGAAGTATTCAACAAGCCAGATCAAGAAGAGATACTTATCGACAAAATTCTCAACTTTCAAGCGCATGGGTACTACAGGTAACAGAGTAAATTGGGTAGGATTTCTGGTATTAATGCTGCTTCCATTCTTAGCTAAGTCGCAGCAACCCTTTATCAACAAAATCACACCAAATCGGGCAGAGATTGGTAGCACCATAGAGATCACTGGGTTAAACCTATCCGGTTCTCCGATTGTCTTTTTTGGAGGAATACAGGGAACGGTATTATCAAGCAATAACAATCTTATCCAAGTCGAAGTGCCGGCAGGAGCATCTAACAGCTCGATTTATGTCATTAATAATGGAAAGGTAGCTCAATCAAGTGAGCACTTTTACATCAGTTTTGGTGGCACAGAAGTCAATGCGCATGACCCGGAATTTGCTGTATCAACAAACGAGTTTGCTGCTTCCGACCTTTGTTTATGTGATCTCAATGGAGACGAAATGAATGATCTGGTTGTCGTACAGAACAGGGAAGCTGATCAAAATGCCGCAGAGGCAACGATATTTCTTAATAACACAGTCGGGACCTCTGCATTGTCGGGAAGCGACTTTCAAATCAGTCAATCCCTTAATATTGAAGATCATAACGATGGCTTTATCGGTGTTGACTGCAATGATTATGATAATGACGGGATCAAGGACCTTGCTTTTACATCCAATTTTGGAACTGATGCAAATGATATTTTTATCCTTCGTAACCCGGGATCCGGTATTTTTCCCACAAGTCCTACAGTTACTAAGGTATTACCTACAACTTCTTCTGGGGATCAACGTCAGCCGGGCTCAATCATTTCAGCAGACTTAGATCGCGATGGGCTGCTTGATCTAGTTGTTGGTAACAATGCGATTGATGGGGTATTTCACATTTTTCGGAACTCCAGCACACCCGGGAATATCTCCTTCCAAAATGCCCTAGCAATCACGTCCAATGATGAACCTACTGGTTTGCTATTGGCTGCTGACCTTAACGGAGATGGAAGCCAAGACATCATTTCTCTCCCTTTTCGTGAAAGCAACTCTGGAATCAACCTATTTAGAAACCTAAGTCGTCCGGGTAGTTTCAACTTTGAATTTGATCAGACAATCACAAATGGTGGGCAGACTAGTGACATTGAAGTTGGTGACCTTGACAATGATGGTGACCTTGAAATTGTCGTTGCAAGTAACCTAACGGGTCGGATTTCATACTTTGAGAACCAAAGCACTGAACAGTTATTTTTTGGCGGGTCCAATAACCTCAGTTCCTCCGCTACAACGGCAACCGGAGTTAGCCTAGCAGATATAAATGGTGACGGTGTGCTTGATATTGTTTCAAGTAATGGTGCCGGAGGTATATTCATCTTTCCTAACACAACTTCTAGCATCATTTCATTTGGAAATCAACAGGTCCAAAGCACCGGAGGCAGTACCCGAAACCTCGTCACCGGTGACCTTAATGGTGACGCTAAGCCAGATATTGCTTACACACGGGATGTGCAGCTGGAAGAGATAGGATCATTGGGAATTATATTGAATCGTAATTGCATAGTACCAGAAATTAATCCACAAGAGCTTGAATTTTGCATTGGAGACCCCTTCACATTGCGTACCTTGAATGCCGCTAATGCAACCATCAACTGGCAAGTACTCACCGGGAATGGGACCATCACTACCAACGGAAATCCAGAGGCAGAAATCACAATTACGTCTGGGTCTAATGCGACGATCAGAGTCACTGTCACACAAGATGATTGTTCAGAATCTTCTGAGAATCTTAATCTGAGTGTGGCTGGTGGAACTCCGCCAGGCACTCCTTCAATCAACGCTACTTCAGCCGGAATACTTTGTGCCGGAGATGTGGTCACACTCTCTAGCTCGCTAACTAGTGATAATTATTTTTGGACCTTACCAGATGGTTCTGAAACCAATTCAGCAACCATTCAATTGGATCCTGTTTCGCCTGCAAATGCCGGAACATATCGTTTAAGGATCCAGGATACTGACGGGTGTATTAGCGATGAGGTGAGTAGAACTGTGATCGTAAGCAGCCCCCCTAGCCTAAGTGTGATTAATAGCGGCCTGGCTAATTTTTGTGACGAACTCGAACTGCAAGTGCCCGATTATTCTGCCGAAGGGATCACTTATCAATGGGTTGAAGATGGGACCAACTTGGTAGGTGAGACAGGCGCAACACTTGCCGTTTCGCAAACGGGAACTTATTCCTTGCAAGCAACTAACACGGATGATTGTTCCATAGAGACATCAACAATTACGCTCAATAAAATTGACCTCCCCGTTTCCGACATTGACGGCCCCACTGAAACTTGTTTAGATGTATTGACCTCTTTCGATGCCGCATCAATTGGTGAGCCAGGCTTTGCACTTTCCTATGAATGGACCATTCAGAATTCGTCAAACGTTGAACTATTATCCAGCACTATGGATAGAATTGATTTTTCATTTTCCGAAATAGGCGATTTTTCAGTTTCATTGAGAACCAGCTACAACCCAAATGAAGTCTACCCAGGACCTTCAGCTAACGACATGTGCGACGCAGTTCAAACAATAACCGTTTCCGTATCTGAGGCTCCCCAAGTTGACTTCACCATTAGTGATTTGACACCAAAGTGTCAAGATGAAGCAATTAACGTTGGAATTAGTTCTCCTTTGAGTGCTAGTATTGCCTCCTACTCCTGGTCCATAAAAGATGGTAATACTACCTTGAGCACCTCCTCTTTCCCTTCAGTTGATGTTACTACACCAATTGGAATTGACACGATCTATGCTGTGGTTGAAATCATTACGGATATTGGATGCACCGTACAAGACAGCATTAGAGTTCGTAACTTCATTTCTGATGTTGACATTAGTTCTCCTGATTTTCCATCGGTTGTTTCCGATGATTCTGTCACACTAGAAGAAAGCATATTTATCAATTTAACGGCAGAGAATTTGGTTTCCAACATTGCATGGGAGCCTGCTAGCCTAATTGATAATCCAACTGCTAATAGCATTCAATACTTTCCCAGGACGCCATCAAGCTCCGTCAGGCTATCAGGTGTTGATGCAGATGGATGTAATGTAGCTACAGAAGTCACGATCTACCTGGATAATATTAGACCTAAAAAAACATTTTCTCCAAATGGAGATGGCATTAATGACTGTTGGGAAATTCTCAATATCGGAGATTTGGGAGAAGATGGAGATTGTGAGGTGTATATATTTGATTCAAGAGGAAGGAATCTCACCAACACCATTGCCTCCTTTACTGATGGTAATTGTGTTTGGGATGGCACTTCAGAGGGTTCAGAGGTTCCCGAGGGGATCTACTATTTTGTGCTTAAATGTCGAGAAGAAGCCTTCTCCAAATCCGGCAGCATTTTACTCGCTCGTTAATCTATGTTACCAAAGGGTTTAACCATTCGATTTTTGGATTCATCTAAATTATAACTTTAAATAGTTATATTTTTTATTCGTATAGTTCAGCTTACGTATTAATGGGTATCTTTACTATGAATAGGTATGCTATGTAATATTCGCGGACTTTAGTCCAGAATGCTTTAGATACATTACTTATCTTGCAAAAGATCAATGAGAGAATATTTTTCAATATACTAGAATGAATAAGAGTACTAAATTATTCTTCACCCTCCTGTTTTTTTTGGTCCAAACCACTCTTCTATCCCAGGAAATCTGTGACAATGGAATTGATGACGATGGAGACGGACGTATCGATTGTTACGATGGAGAATGCTCCACTGATGGCGCCTGCGACGATTTTTTCTTTGGTAATGTTGTGGAGTGTGCCGATGATATAAACGTAAACTCTTTCGCAATCAGACTTCAGTGGGCATCCGAAGACCGAAGCTCCAATAGTCACGCAACGCCGATGGTTGGTGATCTGGATGGAAATGGTATTCCGGAAGTCGTAGCGACTAATAAGCAAAGAAGATCAGTATTTATATTAAACGGAGCAACCGGAGCTACTCTTTTTAGTAACACCAGCCTAGGCTTTCAGCCTGAAAATGTGCCTGTACTTGGAGATATTGATGGTGATGAATTTGGAGAAATCTTGGTCTCGCAGGATCAGGGAGACGATATGGCCTTGCTAGACCACGAAGCTAACATTATTTGGACAGCAAAGTCATCAAAAAATGATGCGATAGGATTGCCTGGTTTTGCTGACTTTGACGAAGACGGAGACGTAGAAATCTACTACAGGAATGAAGTAGTTGATGCCGCCACAGGAAATATCATAATTAGTGGAACTAATTCCGACTGGGAGAAAGATTTTACTCATGGTTCACTTGCAGTTGATGTATTGGCGGATGGAGAATGTGCCGATTGTGCAGGCCTGGAACTAATCTCAGGAAATGAAATCTGGTCAATCAATGAGAGCACTGGTACAAGAACCTTAATTAAAGATCTAGATAGTGTCATTCATGATATTATTGACCCTAGTCTCAATTACTATCCCAAGTACTATTCGAACTGGGACGATCAATGGTCCTCCGTATCTGCGGCAGATTACAACCTCGATGGGTTCATGGACTTAATTATTACAGGGGCGCTGGGAACGAGTTCAGAAACCTTCAGGGGTGAAACTACAATTTTCTTTTGGGACGTGGAAAACGACAATGTACTAACATTCCATGACCCTTCAAACAACTTTGTAAGGGGCCCCGGCAGGGTCAACATTGGTGATGTCGATGGAGATGGTCAGTTGAACGCCAACTTTGTGATGAATCAGAAACTATATTCATTGGATGAGAATTTCAATATTCATTGGATACGACCAATAAAAGAAGGTTCTTCGGGTTTTACAGGTTGTTCACTTTTTGATTTCGACGGTGATGGAGCTGTTGAAGTTGTGTATCGAAGTGAAGAATCATTGCTGATCGTTGATGGTATTGGGAATGGAGACAATACAACAAACATTAGAAATGAAATTGCATGTGTATCTAGAACTCAGGAGGAATATCCTGTAATTGCCGACGTTGACGGTGATGGTGCAAGTGAGATATGCCTTGCGTGCTACTCAAACAATAACACACCGTTTAATCCTTACAGCAACACAGAATTCGCTCAAGTTCGAATTTATGAGTCTGACGGTGAGGCGTGGATGCCTGCGAGGGGCGTTTGGAATCAACATGCCTATTACAATGTAAATATTAACGATGACCTGACCATTCCTATCGAAGTTCAGGACCATACAGCAATATTTTCACCAGCCGGGACTTGTGAATATGCGGATGGCTCGATTGTGCCCTTTGCTAGCCGTCCATTAAATTCATTTCTAAATCAAGCTCCAATCCTCAACGAAGACGGATGTGTCGAGTTTGCATCTCCGGACATAGAATTTGTTGGTATTTTAAATGCAACGGATGCCCAATGTCCAGATGCAACAATCGAGGTTACTTTCGAAATTCGCAACATTGGTGACATTGCTATTTCTGGTAACCTTCCAGTAAGTTACTATGCGGGAGATCCAAGGCTTCCATCAGGTTCGACTCTCTTGGATACGGAGGTATCCACGCTGATAAATTTCGAGCCCGAAACTACGATACCATTAACGCAGACCATTACCGGAATTGGGGGTGAATTCGAATTGTTTGTGGTGATCAACGATAATGGTAGTACACCACCCATTACGGTGCCATTACCAACTGCAACAATACCTGAATGCGATACTGAAAATAACATTCAGAGCACAAGTGTAGGTTTCATCACCTTTGATTTAATTTCAGAAAAAATTAACGACAACAGGAAATGTGCTGAGTTTTACGTCTTTGAGAACGACACTATATTAGTCCCCGATAATGGAAGTGCGCAGGCCTATTATTTCGGTGTTGTACCGGGCGAAAACGGTACTTTCTGGGTTGAAAATTTTGAAGATCTTGATAATGGAGACCAAAGTGATACAGGTGAAACTGCATGGACCTCTGACCCCGGTACAGACAACCCAAGCTTTTTGGGTGTCGCTTCTTTCAACGGCTCTAAAATGTTCAATGCCGTTAGAACTGGAGGGGCAAACGACAGTGGTGAAGTAACATGGACTTCAGAAGCTATTGATATTTCCGATCACACAGATGTTACAGCCACCTTGGATTTATTTGAAAACGGAAACCAGGAATCTTCAGGAAAATGGCGAGATTTCATCATAGCTTCTTACGAAATAAGAGATAACTCAGGAGCTGTCACTTCTAGTGGAGAGCTTACCAACGGAAGACAATTTGGGAACTTTGATTACGCGCAAGCAGTATTGACAAGTGTAAACAATGCAGGCCAAAATGATTCACTTTTAACCATCACGGTTAGAATCCATAATACCAGCACTTCAGAGTTCCATTACATTGACAACGTTTCAGTTCAAGGGACCCCAGAACCAGTACCTACAATACAGACCGAGGCAGATGGTTTTGAGTTCTACTGGTACAACATCGGAGATACCGCCAATGTGATTCATACAGGAAGCGTGATATCACAGCTACCTGAAGGAGATTATATTGTCGAAGGGTTTTATGGACCAACCATGTGTTTTTCTGCCCTGGATACCATTACTATTCTTAACACGGAACCGGATGTATTTGTATGGACTTATGAAGTAAGCCCTGAAACCAGTTGTGCAACTCCTGACGGGTCTGCTTTCGCATTTGCTTACACAGGCACACAAGATGGCAGCCCCCCCCCTGCTACTGAATTGAACCCACCATTAGACACCTTACTTCAAGCAGATGGATATCCTGTGTCCTGGAGGATCAACGGAGACGTTACAAATACGATCATTGCCACAGGTAATTTGATTGAGAACAGAACTGCACAGGTATACGCAGCAGATATTCTGGACTCTTTTACGGGCTGTCCAGGAACTGGTCTGGCAACAATCACCTCTCCCATTGAGACCATACAAGGACTTAACGCGAGTGCCATAAATATCAATTCCTGTGGAGGAACAGGAACTGTCTCAGCAGATGTCAATGGAAATACTGCCGACTATTCCTTTGAATGGTATGATGGTTCCGGAGTGAAACCAGCAATTGATTTCATCGGTGATACTTATACTGTCAATGAAATCGGATCTTATACGGTTGTCGCTCGAGAAAATACCACTGGATGTACATCGGATCCTGTTACTGTTTTGGTTGAGGACGATTCCAACTCCCCAATCTTGACAGCTGAAGGTGTCGATGAGAACACCAATTGCGGTGACAATCCAAATGGAAGTGCACTTGCCCGGGTGAATGGGCTTGTAGGGGAAGCTGGATTTGACTACACCTGGTTTCTTGGAAATAATACCATCGCCGGGAATGAGTTACCAGGATCTGCGCTAAACACGGCCTCGTTTGGGGTCGGTGAGTGGGAAATGAATGGCCTGCTAAATGGAGTATATACGATCATTGTTGAAGAAATCGCTACGAACTGTACCGATACAACAACTGTGACAGTCGTGGATGGAAGAGAAGACCCGGTCTTCACTTTGGGTGATGTAGAGGTCACTCCAAACACAACATGTGATGGATCAAATGGAAGTATCGATGCAAGTGTAGCAATCACACCACCAGCTTCGTCCACCCCTCCAGTTGTAAGCTATATGTATAGCTTGTATGCCGGTGCCACAATAGACCCTGATAGTCTAATCATCACCAATAGTTCAGGTGTTTTTGTAGGGTTAGAACCTAAATCCTACACGATATCGGCTTCAAATAACGCCACTCAGTGTATTGCCGCCCCAGTAACAGTTACAGTGAATGATGAACCAGATTTTCCAAATATCTTCACCTCTGTTCAAAATGATTCGTTCTGTATTGATGGAGATGGTCAAATTACTGTCACCAGTAACTCCGGTGTTGCTGAGCCAGGATCCTACACCTATGAGATTTTTGATGGATTCAACCTAACTAATGAAATTCTATCGAAGTCTGATATTACCGTCAGTAATGGATCAACTGGCCATACCTTTACGGGACTTTCTGATGGAAATTATCGAATTCGAGTTACAAATGATAACTTGTCCTGCAGCTCGTTTGAAGATGTCGTAGTGGGTGATATTTCTGTTATCCCAACGTTTTCTGCCAGTAGACTCATCAACAATAATACAAGTTGTGATGCAGCCAATCCAAATGGGGCTATTTCTGTAAGTATTGACGAGGTAAGTTTTGATGCAAACAATTACACCTGGGAGTGGTATCAAGGCACTGAGGTGGATCCTGATTTTCTACTTGCTAATCCAGAAGCTGGTGAAGGCGCAAATGTTACAATTGATGGGTATGCGATAAACAATAATGGATTAAATAACATTGCAGCCGGAGATTACACCGTCTTTGCCAGAGACAATGAAACAGGCTGTAAGACCATAGACCTCACGTTAACGGTGGTTGACATCCCCTATGTGCCGACTGTGATTATCGAACTGGTAGAACCTCAGACTGACTGTGGTGACGGAAACGGCATATTGAGAGCATACGTCGATGATCCAGACCTACCCTGCGTGGAATGTGTTGAAAATGACGGATTCTCCTTTCAATGGCAGTTTAATGGAGCTGATATCACTGATGGAAGTGGGAGCCCCTTAGCAAACGGCTCGAACAATATTTCCGGTGCTCAATCAAGCCAAATTTCCGGGTTAATCGCGGATGAATACACTGTTATTGTGAGGGAAACAGATACAGATTGTCCAGGCACAGCATCATTTGTTTTAGGTGCTGCCCAAATTAACCCTGTCGTCGTATTCGCCAGCAGCATGCCTAACACCATTTGTGATGATTCAAACCCTGCAACCACCTATGATGGTTCTGTTAGCGTTACATCCACCTTTGGTGGTAGCGATTTCACCAACAATCCAAATGCTGTCTATGAATGGTATGACGGAGATGATACGGGAGATCCATTGCTTGTCGGAGAAGATGAACCTACCCTTGAAAATAGGCAGGAAGGCTTTTATACGGTATTAGTAAGAAACTCAGCTACCGGTTGTCCTTCTGATCCAATCACGGTAGAAATACTGGAGGCACACGATGAGCCATCAGTAAGCTTTACTGGAATCATCGGCAATTCAGTTTGTGATCCTACCCTTGCTGATGATTCTTCAAACGACTACAACGGTGAGATTACTGCGACCGTCACGGGCGGCTCAGGATCCTTCTCTTATCAGTGGTTCTCAGCACTAGCTGGAGAACTGGTGGGAGAAACAAGCGCAACTCTTTCTACAGCTCAGCATGGAACCTACACGGTCGAGGTCACAGATGATTTACGAGGATGCGTGGTAAGTTTTGATGGATCCATTCCTGACACCCGGAATGATCCTACCCTACTGCTCACTGATGTCACTCCCTCGCCAGTTAACGTCTGTCTTGGAAGCACTAATTTTCCGAATGGATCTATCACGGTAGACGCTGTAGATGGCTCGACTGATTTTTCAGACTACTCTTTTGAATGGTTCACTGGCGCCGGTACCGGAACACCACATCCAAGTGGAGAAACTGGGCCTACACTCTCAAATGTTGATGTAGGTGAGTATACTGTAAGAGCAATCAATGATGTAACAGGCTGTGCTTCGGTGACAAGAACTGTGGAGGTGATCGAATCCCTGATCCCCATTGATGGTACTGAAGTGATTCAACATCTGACAGATTGTTCCTCCCCTAACGGAAGCATTCAGGTGACTGCTTCTATGGATAGTGGTCCAGAACCCTTAAGCTACTCTTTCGAGTGGTTTTTCGGTAGTGGAACTTCCAATCCATTGGAGGGAACTGACTTGATGGATGATTCTAATTTTTCAATTACCACGAATACGATTGACCAAGGAACAGCAAGTGGACTAGAAAGTGGGACTTATACCCTGCGGATCACCAATGGAGACACCCAATGCGACCAGACCTTCGAATACATCATTGAAAACAATCAGATCATACCAGTTATTACTGTTGGTAACATAGATGTGACCGATAACACCATTTGTGATCCATCACTGGCAATTGGTGGTAGCTATAATGGCATTATAGATCCTACACTTGCTATCACTCCTTCCCTCGCCAGCGGTGTATCTTATCAATTTGAGCTATTTGATGCTTCAAATGTTTCTCAAGGAACCACAACATCCACATTTAATGATGTGGCGCCCGGCAACTATACACTAACTGCAACTATCACCAACCCTCAAAATCAAGGCCTGGGCTGCGTGAGTACAGCAGTGGCGGTGGTAATGGGCAATGATCTGACTATACCAGACTTTACACTTACTGGAAACCCTGATATATTCTGTAATGCAGATAATGGATCAATCCAAATTGACTACGCAGGCATCGATCCTGCGGACGGTTTTGAAATTGAGGTGTTTACGGACGCTGGAGCAACTGCAAGTCAACAAGTCATCGGAACAGCACTTTCATTGTCTGATTTCCCTGTAACTACTAACGCTGATTTGATTTCCCAGACCTACTATGTCAGGTTCATCAACAATACAACCGGATGCTCGTCTATCGAGCCTGTTTTTGTGGATGAAGTTTTAGATCAACCCACCGTGGATAACGCTACTCCTACTCCAAACAATTTCTGCGATGGTGCAAATGGCACCATAACGGTTGTTGGAAGTAATGATGGAACAAGTCCATTGTATTCACTTTATGCGGGACCTGATGCCACAGGAACACCAAGCACAACTCAAGCTTCGAACGTCTTCACTGGACTCTCAACGGGCACATATACTGTAACCATTACAAAAAATGATACAGGAGAATCAGGTTGTGAAAGTGAAGGATTTACCGTGTTTGTTGGCGAAAATCTAGATGTTGTTGGCGCAGGGCTTAGCGTAGAAAATGAACAGACGTCTTGTGATGGAAACAATCCGAATGGTCGATTGATCGCTACTGGCTCCAGTACTATCGGGGGAACGCTTAGCTACACCTTCTTCCAAGGAACAACTACAAACCCCGCCGCTGATGTAACTTCCGGCATAATTACCCCTGCGCCTACTGTGGTAGACGATCAGGTGGACGGACTTCCAGCTGGCGTTTACACAGTATTGGTTGAAAACACTTCTACTGGATGTACAGAGACAGCACAAGCGACAGTTCAGAGTATGCCGACACTTCCTCAGATAACTGGAGCAGCAGAATCAAGCCCAAATACTACGTGCACAGCACCTTTTACCGGAGCGATTACCGTTACTGCAGATGACAATTCTAGCCCAGAGCCATTAGACGGAGCTAATGGCTACACATTTGAGCTTTACTTAGGTAATTCAATTGATATTGGAGAAACTGCATTCGCAACCATCAATGAAAATGACGGTGACGCCATCTTCAATCAGTTGGAGGACGGCGACTACATGGTTCGAGTGATAGATAATAACACTGCTTGCGAAGTAGAAACTGCGCTCCCTGTTACAGTGACCTACACTGGACCGGTAATAGATCCAGATGCAGACCTCTCCCCAGGAATTACACAGCCTTCCAATTGCTTCCAAAGATCTGGGACCATTGACCTGACGGGCCTAATTGACATTACTGATGGAGACGGTTCGCAGACAGTTACTGTTCGATGGTTTGAAGGATTCGATATTGGAGGAACCGCCACAGAAATCGTAAATAGTGAAACGCTTGGAGATGATGGCGATGGAACCACAGGATTCGTAGCAGGACCGGTTCCTTTAGGGGGTACTGGTGGTAACCTTGTTAATTACAGGCTTCAAGACGTACCTGCAATTAATTTTGCAGCATTACTAACGCTAGATAATGGGTGTACAGACACACTCTTTATCAACATTCCCGAGGTGAATGCGCCAGATGTCATTGGTACAATTACCCAACAGCCGACTTTGTGCTCCAGTCCATCGAACGGAACATTCGAGTTTGATATTACAACATTGGGAGGAGACTTGGCTACCAATTATGAATATACGTTGTTCAGAGGAGTAGAAAACATCTTACCTGATGCAGATAATCTGGGAGCTACATACGATCCACCTATTGGCGATGGTGATGTTATTGCCAGAACTGCCATTCCAGATCTGAATGGTACATCACAGACGGAAAATGTAGTCATCGCTACTAACCTCGATCCAGATACCTATACCCTTATTATTGTGCGAGCTGCTAACCCAGCAGATGAATGCCCTGTATACTCACAGACTTTCACTCTTAATGAACCTGATCGACCAGACCTTTCAAGCCCTCCTACTGTGGTTGATAATACCAATTGCGCCGATGATGGAGACAATGGCATTGAGTACAATGGATCGATTACTGTGACTGCAAGTCATACAGTCGGAACTAACGACTTTACGTTCGATTGGTACACTGTGAATGAGTCGACCGACAGCTACACGCTTATCAATGACGGTGATGTGAGTGTTAACGGTGATGTTGAAGCCGATGTCACCATTACATTAAATGCCTTAGGCAACGGAACAGATGATAACTCTCGAATTGAAGGTTTGGGGGAACTAACAGGGGGATTGAGATATGCGGTTGTGGCCACACACAACAGTACCGGATGCGCTGATACCTTACACATGGATCTCTTTGACGATCCGACGCCCATCATCATATCAGGAACGCCAATACCAATTACTGTCTGTACTCCGGCAGCAGTCGGTGGATTTACGGTTGATACTTTCAATCCAGGAGTTGTAGGAAATTATACGTTCAGGTGGTTTGATGGATCATCAGAAGTCGCCGGAGGATCCAGTAAGCTAGATTACATGTTGGAGGGAGACTATTACGTAATCGCTACTAACGTTACAAATGGTTGTTCCGCACGATTAGACTTTAGGATCGATAACCTTGCAGTGGATCCAGAGATCGCGCTAAATGCAGGCATTACCAGCAATACGAGGTGTGCCGATGGACCTTTGGGATTAAACCCTGTTGGTGCTATTGACGCTCAGGTGACGAATGATGACGGAGGGACCTATACTTATCGATGGTATTTAGGGGATGTGGCTGCTTTTAATGGGGCAACGGCTACTCGCCTGGAAGACGGTGTAGATCCAGGCAATGGATCATCTCCTTCAGGAGCTGGAACGATAGCCTTGGATGATGGGACACTATCCATCTCCGGGTTGGCAGCTGGAACCTATACACTGGAGGTTCTCGATAATGCAGGAACAAGTCTTGATTGTTTCTCGGTAGAGGATTTTGTTGTTGAAGATGATTTAGCCAATATCACCATTGATGCGGTAGCCACCACACCACAAATCTTCTGTAATCCTGATGAAAATGGCACGGCCACCGTTTCAAATGTATTGCTGGACGGGATCCTTACTGATGCAACTACCGCTAATGTGGAGTTCAGATGGTTTTCGGATGATACGCCGGCATTTCCCCTACCAGGCACTCCGTTAGCAATTGGCACCCAGGGGGGGGCAAACAATAGTCAGGTTACAGGCCTACCAGCAGGTACCTATTATGTAGATGTGTACAATGAAACGACCGATTGCGTTTCTGATTTGGTAGAATTTGAAATTCTAAATGAAGAGGCATACCCAGCTGTTCAGTTAACGCTTGTAAGGAATGACTCCATCTGCACAAGTACGCTTGGAAGTGGAAGTATTTCCGCATCGGTAAGCTTAGGAGGGAATCCACCGTCAACAGATGTGGCCACAGAATATACGTTTGAATGGTATGAAGGAACTGGGAATGCGGGAGATGCTGACTTCCTGCTACTTACTCCTGCCACGGACGGAATCTCGGTCATCGCCGATGGATACACCATCAGTGCCGATGGTGATCAAGTAGACAACTTACCGGCAGGCACCTACGAAGTAGTGGTGACTAACAATGCCGGAGGAACGACTGGAGATAATTGTTCTACGACGGAATCTATCACTATAGGTCAGTTTACTCCTATCATAAGCATTGGAGATACCGAAAACGACCTAACAATTGTTCCAAATGAAGATTGCGCCCCAACCCCTGGAGGTTCGGCTGAAGTGCTAAGAGTCACGGTAACTTCGATCGATGGTGGAACCTATTTTATCACACCCACGGATGCAGAATGGGCAAATCTCACATTTGAATGGTACGATGAAGCTACTGGAGGTGCGGTTCAAGATAATGATGAGCGATATGAAAACCTTGGCTTAGGGGATGGAACCTACTATGTAATTGTTTCTGGTTGGTCAACAACGGGCTGCTCTATGGATAATAGGAATGAGGTAATTGTTCCGGATGAAATACCACCTTTAACACTCTCTCTTGTGGAGGACGCACCAGACAACTTCTGCGCACCTGTTACTGCAGGAAATGGACAGGTGACCCTTGAAATTTCTATTGATGGTAGTCCTGTTTCGATAGCGGATGCCACCCAATATACCATTGAATGGTTCGAGGGTTCTGGAACCGGGACCACACTTGGTTCTACTATTACCACTTCCACACTGTCAAATAATGACCTGACGGTCTCTAACATTCCTGATGGAACTTACACCGTCCAAGTAACTAAAAATGGCGTAGGTGCAGGGACTCCAGCTTTTAACTGCATAGCTAGTGCTGAAATCACCGTCGCTTCCGAGGAAGAAGAAATAATACTTGAAGCAGATGTGGATTACACCAGATCACCAAATACAGTCTGTGACCCGGTTGTCGTGGGGGCTTACAATGGTTCCATTACGATTACAGCTATTACAGAAGGAGGCACGAAAATTCTCAATACAGACGCTGATTTTGCAAACTTCAGTTTTAGCTGGACTAGCGAGAACGGAGTTGCACTACCGGGAACAGCCACTGTCGCAGGTCCTGCATTGAGTACAGTGAATCGTGGGGTTTATGAGGTAACGGTAACCAACACGGTCAGAAATTGTAGCTCTCAAATCATTTCAATCGAAGTAGAAGAGGACCTAACCTTCCCAACCATTGCACTGACTAAT